>JASLBZ010000236.1 GCA_030146285.1 Neisseriaceae bacterium
AGGCGTAAAAAGCCCCAGAATTCTTGATGTGCTTGCTCATAGTAATAAAGCCCACAGAGAAGATCAGCAAGATCAGGCCAGACATAATATAAATTCCTGATATACCCGCCCCATTACCCTCTAAGATAGCAACGGGCATTGCTCCGATTAGACCTGTAAGTGGTGATGCTGCGGCTACGACAAAAAATACTAAAGATGCTAAACCTAGGCTTCTTTTGGTTTGACTTTGTGACTCCATAATATACCTCTCCAATACAATGCTTGGTGTATTTAAAATAGAAATTGGGTGTAATCACTCAAAATTAATAAGTAAAAATAAAATATGAAATAGTGATTTTAGTGAAGATGTCTGAGCGCTAATATCTCGTCATCAATTGATAAACTAGAGCTATATTCACGTTTTTTTACTGCCTGAATAAATTGGCCAGGAGCTTGGGCTGCAAAGCGTTTAAATTCACGTGAAAAGTGAGATTGATCTGAATATCCGAGGTCCGAAGCAGCATCAGTAAGGCTTAAGTCACTATCTAAAATAATGTGTTGTAAAATATATTGAAAACGTAAAATCAGCGCATAACTTTTGGGAGATAGCCCAAAGTATTCCATAAATACTTTACTGATATAACGAGAGGAGTAACCGGAGTACTCTTCAAGGTTCGAAATTTTAAGAACGCCATTATTTTTAGTAATCTTTTCACGAATTTGCGTTGCAAATGGCGAATGTTTGTAATGAATCTCCCCTTGAAAATGATCTAGGAATAATTGAATTTGCTCCTCGAAATTTTTTGTGGAAGTAATGTTTTTTAATAATGATGTGGCCTGAGGAATTACTTTGTCGATAGGAAATTCTTGATCAACCAAGTTTTTAGAGTGCATATTAATAAAGTCTGGGATATAGCCAGGTTTGAACCTGACGCCGAAGTAGTATTTTCCTTTTTGGATATCTACGAGCTTTGCGGTTGTTGTGCTACCACATAGGCGAGCTTCAGAGTCATGACCATCACATAAAAAGAGAATATCAATACTGGCATCAGGAACAGCAAGGACCTTCCCATCTGATCTATCGGCTACAAAACTATAAAAATAAGATATGGGTGAATCCTCCATAACTTTGAGGTTATAGTTTGAGCTCGTACATAAGGTAAAATAAGGCTGAATAGTTCTTGCCTCGCATATAATTTCTTTATGTGAATCTATCATTCACACCTCCTCTAACGTGATACTTATAGAAGCTTCATCGCTACTTATTTATAATTATTGTTCACTAACATAGTAGTGACTTAACCTGAGATATTTGTCAAGTATTTAAAGAAAGTCGTAGATTGCGTTTTTTTTTAGTTAGTTAGAGTTCCGAATTATTCTATTTTTTCTTCAAGATTGTATGAAGAATGAATAAAAGCCAATCACAGGAATAAATAAAGAATTGGTAAACAATAAGGAGAATGAGGACGATGAGTATAGAACTGGATACTGCGACTTACTATACGGCCACTAAAAAGTATTTCTTAAACTTTCCCGAATTAGTAGAAGACATCGATGTCGATGTAGTTGTGATTGGGGGAGGCTTCACGGGGATTAATACTTCGTTAGAATTAGCTGAAAATGGCATTACAAACATTGCTGTTTTGGAAGCGAAATATTTAGGGTATGGTGGAACCGGTCGTAATGGTGGTCAAATTATGGCTGGAATTGGGCATGATATAGAAGGATTAGAAAAAAACGTTGGTCCAGAAGGGGTGAAAGCCTTATTTGAATTGAGTGATAAAGGCTCACAGATTATTCAAGACCGTATTAAAAAATATGATATTGATGCTGATTTTAGACATGGTTATGCCTATATGGGCTTTAATAATCGCCAGACTAAAACACTTAGAAAGTGGGAAAAAGATTTTAAATCAATCAGTCCAGATACAGATATTTATATGGTTGAGGGCGATGATGTTAAGACTGTTATCGGCTCAAAAGCTTATAAGAGTGGTTTGGTACACATGGGCGCAGGACAAGTCCATTCTCTAAATTTGCTATTAGGAGAGGCGAAAGCTTTGACTTCTTATGGTGCCAAAATTTATGAATATAGCCCAGCGTTGGAGGTCACTTATGGGGATCGTATTAAAGTACGAACTGCGAAAGGCACAGTGACTGCTAAGAAACTGCTATGGGCTTGTGATAGTTTCTTAAATAAAATGGAGCCTACGCTTCATAAAAAAACAATTAATACCTTTGCATATCAGATGATGACAGAACCATTATCAGATGATTTAATTGCAGAAATGAGCCCAATTAGAGGGGCTTATAGTGATATTCGACCCGTCATCGATTATTACCGGATTACAAATGAAAATCGCTTGTTATTTGGGAGTGCGACCTATTGGGTCGAGCATACTCCTTCGGACCTTAAAGCGTACAATCGTAAAAACATGCTTAATATTTTCCCCTACCTTGATAAAGTTCATATCGATCTTGCTTGGGGAGGACCTATGGCGTGTAGTGCAAATTTATTCCCTCAAATTGGGAGTTTACCAGGGCATCCAAATGTTTATTATTGCCAAGGTTACTCTGGATTTGGTGTAACTCCAAGCCATATTGTATGTAAAATTTTGGCAGAAGGGATTCGTGGAGGCTCAGAAAATTATGAGCTGTTCACAAGTGTAAAGCATAGCAATATTCTTGGTAAAGAGATGCTTAGACCATTTATATTGACGGGTGCAAAATTTTTCCATCAACTTTCTGGCTATTTCAATGGCCGACGATAATTATGAGGAGCTAACCATGCTTAAGATTGAACAAAATATTACTTTAGAAGAGCTCGACAGTTGGGGCACTGTTGTGGATTTGGGATCTGAGTTATTAGAGGGTGATGGTAAGGCCTTTGGTCGATTTACAGTGGGAAATCCCGAACTTCCTATTAACGGTGGTTATTTTGGAGTCACTAAAAGTACTTTCCGTATGACATATCCATTCTCTGAGCAGGCAACGATTGTGACAGGGCAATTAACGCTTACGAATGAGGAAACGGGTGAAAAATGGGTCTTAAATGAAGGTGATAGTTGGGTTGTAGAAAAAGGAACGTCACTTTTATGGGAAGTAAATAGTGATTTCTTTGTAAAACATTATCTATCTGCAGTTTAGTATTAAATACCCCTATAAGTGCTTAAGTTAACGAATAGGGGTTTTTTTATAGGAGCACATCATGAGCAACCATACAATTTTATCCAGTGTTGAAGATTTTTTAAAACAGCCACTCGCTTCATTTATTAATGGGAGAATGAAAGAATCCAAAGATCAATCGACTATGGATATATTTAATCCCGCAACGGGTGAACCATTAGTCCAGGTCAATGTTTGCCAAATGGTGGATTTAAATAATGCTGTTGAAAATGCTCATGAAGCATTTGTAGATCAGCGATGGGCGGGTATGAGACCTGCTGATCGCGAAAAAGTTTTATATAAGTTATCTGAATTATTATTAGAGCATGGCGAAACGCTTGCACAATTAGAGACCCTCAACCAAGGGAAATCAATTCATATTTCTCGTGCTGTAGAAGTGCAATCAACCGC
>JASLBZ010000201.1 GCA_030146285.1 Neisseriaceae bacterium
TATTCGTGGTTTATTGGCGCAAATACCAGAATGTGAAATCATTTTGACCACAGGTGAAAAAGCCATGGGCATCGCATGTGCTCAGTTTGGAATCGATAAAGTCCCCAAAGTTGGTGAGTTTGTGGACATTGAATACGATAATCGGACTTTGCGCCTTTACAGGATGCCTTCTAGTTCTCGTGCTTACCCTTTAAAGCTAGAGAAAAAAGCCGCTATTTACCAAGCTGCGCTGGTGAGTGTTTTTCCCAATTTGGCAAAACCATTGCTCAATAGCGACAATGCGAGCCATTAGTCATTGACAAAATCCAAACAAAAAAGAGCGCATTAAGCGCTCTTTTTGATGCCTCAGTGTTTATGGCAAGTAACGAGGGTGGTAGCCGTTTGGCAACAATACCCATACTTGACCTGGGTGTTTCATTTTTCCTGCCACTTCACCTGCTGCATCACCATAGCCCCAGAAGAAGTCTACTCGCACACCGCCTTTAATCGCCGAGCCAGTATCTTGCGCGACCATTAAGCGTTGAATCGGTTGGTTTTGAATCGGGTGTGTGGTGGTTAAGAACATCGGTGCGCCCAATTCCACATGGTGTTTGTCCACAGCCGTTGAATAGCCATCGGTTAATGGCACACCTAAAGCACCAATCGGGCCAGCACCAGTGTCTGGAATCACTCTAAAAAACACATAGCTTGGGTTTTGTCCCAAAACTTCTGCCAAATGGCTTGGGTTTTGTTGCATCCAAGCTTTAATGCCTTGCATATTGGTGTCTTTCATTGGCAAATAGCCTTGTTTGACCATGTAATTGGCAATCGACACATAAGGGTATTCGTTTTTATCGGCATAGCCTAAACGCACACTTTGACCGCTTGGTGTTTGTAGGCGGCCTGAACCTTGTACTTGTAAAAAGAACAATTCAACAGGGTCGTTGGCATAGCCTAAAATCGGTGCTTTGCCATTGAGTGCACCCGCATTGATTTGGGCACGGGTGAAATACGGTACAAAGGTATTACCAACCACGCGGCCTTTGATTGAGCGGCTGCGTGGGCTAATCGGGAACTTACTCAAGTCAGCGGTATATTGGCCATTGGCATTGATTGAGCCTGAGTTTTTTCCTGTGACTTGGATGCGTACTTGCCCTTTGCCATTTTGGTATTGGCTAGGCAATGACACGGAAATAAAGTCGTAAGGAATACCATAAATGGGAAAACGTGCTTGGTTTGTTTGTTTAAGGTCACCTGCCATGCCTGGTTCATAGTAGCCTGTTACCGTGCCTTGGGGATTGCCATTGTCGGTAATTTTCCAAGGGGTAAAGTGGTATTCAAAGAATTGTTTGGCTGCTTGGCTGGTGTTGCTGGTGTTTTTAGCTTGGTTACAAACGTTGCGCCATTGTGGTTTGTTGACGGTTCTTTCACAGCCACGTTTAAAGGCGATTAAGCTTTGTTCAAAATTTTGTCCACTCCAGTTAGGCATGCTGTTAAAGCTGGCTGATGTGTAACGAACACTGACATTGGGTGTGCCATACGTCATACCAGGTGGCGTGGTTTTCCCTGCGGGTAAGCTTGGCTGTGTTGGTTTTTGTATATTGCCACAGCTGGCCAATAATACAGCAGCCGTACCCCAAGCTAGGGTACGAAATAAAGTTGTGCGAATGCCCATGTGTGAACTGTCCAATTCTGTGTGTGCTGTTTGTTATTCACTAAATGACTTCATAATGAGATGCATTTACGTTAAAGCCAATAAAATAATACAGATTGGCTTTCATTTAAAGCCATGTGACATCATAGCAAGCTTTGTGCTTGGCATAAATTGGGGATTCAAAGAATTTGAATTACAATGAGTGCGATTATTGTTTTTTGACTGATTGTCTTAAGGAAAGCGCGCGCATTTATGCAAAAAGCCAAGCCCTCTGTTTCACCCATGATTGCTCAATTTCTAAACATCAAAGCAGATCACCAAGATAAGCTATTGTTTTATCGAATGGGTGATTTTTATGAGTTGTTTTTTGAAGATGCCGTCGAAGCTGCCAAATTGTTGGACATTACCTTAACCACACGAGGCCAAAAAGATGGTGAACCCATTAAGATGGCCGGCGTGCCTTACCATGCTGCTGAGCAATATTTGGCACGCTTGGTAAAAATGGGTAAAAGCATTGCGATTTGCGAACAAGTCGGTGAAGTGGGTGCGAGTAAAGGGCCTGTTGAGCGCAAAGTGGTGCGCATTATCACACCAGGAACGCTCACAGACAGTGCTTTATTAGAAGACAAAGAAAATAACCGGGTATTGGCGATTTTTCCACACAAAAAACAAATGGGCTTGGCGTGGTTGTCTTTGCAAAGCGGTGAATTCAAAGCCAAAATTATTGACCATGAGCGCCTGGTTCATGAGTTAGAGCGTTTGCAAGCCGCGGAGATTTTATTGCCAGACAGCCGCACATTGAGCTTACCCAAAGACTACCAAGCCGTGATTACTTATGTCCACACTTGGCAGTTTTCTGCCGATTCGGCAGCCGATTTATTAAAACGGTATTTTGATTGCCAAGATTTATTGGGTTTTGGCTTGGATAAAAAAGAGCATGAGCTGGCCATTGGCGCAGCAGGGGCTTTGTTAAATTACATTCAATTAACCCAATCTAAGCTGCCACAGCATTTGGACAGCATCACACTTGAAACCGATTCTGCTTTTATTACTCTTGATGCGGCCACGCGCCGCAATTTGGAAATCAGCCAAACCTTAAGCGGCAAAACAGCGCCTACCTTATTTTCTGTTATGGATGATTGTGCTACTCACATGGGCAGTCGTTTGCTCATGACATGGCTACACAATCCACTGCGCATTCGCTCACAAGTGGCGGCGCGCCAAAGTGCAATTGCTGCTTTGTTAAACCATCACGATGTGGTGCATCAGGCTTGGAAAAACATTGCCGATATTGAGCGCATCGCCGCTCGTATTGCCTTACAAAGTGCTCGACCACGAGATTTGGCCAGTTTGCGTGATAGCCTGTTTGAATTGGCGGCTTTCAGGCTGCCTGAAGAAACCAGAGACAGTGATTTAATCAGCATCTTATTGGACATCTTGCCAGAAGGTTTGGCTATTGCGAAGCAATTGGCTGCTGCTATTTTGCCAGAGCCTGCGGTATGGTTGCGAGACGGTGGGGTGATGAACGATGGTTTGCATGCCGAATTAGATGAGCTACGCAATATTCAAAATCATGGCGATGAGTTTTTGTTGGCTTTGGAGGCACGAGAAAAAGAGCGTACTGGCTTTAGCACTTTAAAAGTTGAGTTCAATCGAGTGCATGGCTTTTATATTGAGTTAAGCAAAGTCCAAGCCGAACATGCACCCAGTGATTACAATCGCCGCCAAACCTTGAAAAACGTAGAGCGCTTTATCACGCCCGAATTAAAAATTTTCGAAGACAAGGTGTTAAGCGCACAAGACAAAGCCTTGGCGCTGGAGAAAAAGCTGTATGAAGCTTTATTGAGCCAATTGCAAGCGAGCTTGCCTAGCTTACAAAAAATTGCCAAAGCCACTGCGAGCTTGGATGTATTGGCAAACTTAGCGGCGTTAGCAAACCAAAATCAATGGGTTTGCCCTGAATTAGTTGATTATCCTATTTTGGAAATTCAACAAGGTCGTCACCCTGTGGTGGAAAAGCAAGTACAACAATTTATTGCCAATGATTGCTTATTGGATAGCAAACGTCAGCTAATGCTGTTAACAGGTCCGAATATGGGGGGTAAATCTACCTATATGCGCCAAACGGCTTTGATTGTGCTGTTGAGTTATGTTGGTAGTTTTGTTCCTGCAAACAGCGCGCAAATTGGCCCTATTGATCAAATCTTTACCCGCATTGGTGCGTCTGACGATTTGGCAGGAAACCGATCTACCTTTATGGTGGAGATGTCCGAAACCGCTTATATCTTGCACCATGCCACCGCACAGTCGTTGGTGTTAATGGATGAAGTCGGTCGTGGCACATCTACCTTTGATGGCTTGGCTTTGGCACAAGCCATTGCTGAACATTTATTACAAAAAAACCAGTCGCTCACATTGTTTGCAACCCATTATTTTGAACTAACCAAGCTGCCAGAGGCATTTAAAACCGCGATTAACTACCATTTAAGCGCATTAGAGCAAGGGCAAGACATTGTGTTTTTACACCATGTGCAAGCCGGTCCTGCCAGCAAAAGCTATGGTATTGCAGTGGCCAAACTTGCAGGTTTGCCCAAACGGGCTTTGGCTGCAGCGCAAAAGCATTTACAGCAATTAGAAGCATCGGTTGCCAAAGAACAGCCGCAAATGGATATCTTTAGCCAGCTGGCTGATGAGGATGATCTAGAACCAGAAGTGGCTGCCGCTAGCGTGATTCAGGACAATCCAGAGCAAGCGCGACTTTGGGCGCAGGTGCAGGACTTGAATCCCGATGATTTAAGCCCAAGAGAGGCTTTGCTTGCATTGTATGAATTAAAAGCATTGTTAACACCATAAACAGCGATCATGAACATAATAACAGGCAGCCTGTATCTTTCAGGCTGCCTGTTGTTTTTATGGCCATTATTTTTTGACAGGATGTTTGGCTAGTATGCGTTGTAAGGTTCTGCGGTGCATATTCAAAGCCCGAGCAGTGGCCGAAACATTGCCATCGTATTGTTGCAGCACAAACTGGATGTGCTCCCACTGTAAACGTTGAATAGAAGGAATATCATCTGGCACAGGGGTTGCGGCAATCTGCTCTTCACTGTCCTCATCCGAATGAAATGCTTGCAAAATGGTTTCGACGCTGGCTGGTTTGGGCAAGTATTGCACTGCACCTAGCTTGACGGCACTAACAGCTGTACTGATGCTGGCATAGCCTGTTAGCACAATGATTTTGCTGTGAGGGAATTGCACCACCAAATCAGGCAATAATTGCAAACCGCTTTCATTGCCCAAATTCAAATCCAAGATAATGCCATCAATAATATTGTCTTGGGTTAATGCTTCGGCAGAGTTTTTGGCCCAAAACATTTGATAGCCTTGGCGGTTAAATCCACGAATCAATAAAGATGCTAAGGTTTCATTGTCATCGATTAATAAAAAAGTTTGCATCGTTGGTTGTCATTCATTTTCGGTTAAAGTCAGCGGCAATAAAATTTGTGCGTGAACACCGCCATCGGTGTGGTTGCGTAGTGTCACACTGCCACCAATATGCGCCAAGGTTGCGTGTGAGAGCATCACGCCCAGCCCCATGCCAGCAGGTTTACTCGATGTGAGCTCAGTTAAGCCAGCTTGTTTGAGTTGGTTGCTACTCAAATGCCCACTGCGGTTATAAATATTAATACACAGCATGTGTGTGGACAAAATCATGCTGGATAATTCTACTCGATTATTGGTACCTGCATCGGCAGCATTGTTCAAAATATTCAATAATGCTGACCAAAACAAAGGGCTGATTTGGGCGATTAATTGTTCAGGCAGCCTATTGTCAATGCTTAACTGCACATTGGGGCGCAAATTGCGCCATTGGTCTAATTGATCGATTAAGACGGTTGTCACATTGATGGTTTTGTCTGTGGTTTGCGGGCTGGCTTTTAATTGCTGCAAGGATTCGGTACACAATTCCAATTGCTTTTGCATCAAATCCAAATCAGCCAGGCAATCTTTGGGCATGTTTGGGTAATGTTTTAATTCGTCTTGCAGTAAAAAAAGATTGTTAATGGGTGTGGACAATTGATGGGCTAAGGTAGCAGCACTGATGCCCAAGCTTAATAAACGTTCGTTTTTTTGCTGCTGCTGGTGTGCTTGTTTGAGTTTGGACTCGCGCCAATTTAATGCATACACAAGCCAAGACACCCAACCGGTAATGATGGCCGCAGAAAACGCAAAGGTTAGCCACATACCGCTTAAATGGATGCGCAATAAGGTTTGTGGCTGGTCGCTAACAATGGGAAAAGGGGACTGCCAAAAAAACAACGAAAAATAACCCACCAAACACATGCCAAAAATCAGCCAAGCAAAACGAACTGAACAAACCAATGCCGCCATTAAAATCGGCAAAAAATACAAAGAAGTCATTGGATTGGTACTGCCACCTGTGAAAAGCAATACTTCCGTTAGTGCCATGGTGTCGGCAATCAGTCCAAGATTCACCAAAAAACCAATGGAAATATTGTGATGGTTCATGAACAACAAACCAAAATTCACCATAATCAGAAAAAAAGCGACCTGACCGAGCAATACCCACGGCAACATAATGTGATTGTAAGCACAAATGGCCATGCCAATTAGCAAAGCAATGGTAAATAACCAGCGCCCTTGCATTGCCAGAACAAAGATTTTGGGGTATTCGAGTAAGGCGAGGGTATGTTTTGGTAATGACATGAAAAATCACATATAAAGAAACAAACCGTATTTTAGCGCATATTATGAAATACTTAGCGAAAATTTAGCCGCTATTCAATCAATTTTTGTATTGGATTTTAAAGAATTTATTAATTAAATAGAAATTTCTTCACAATAGGTGTTGACAGGTATGGGCACCTGCCCTATAATTCAATTCTTCAGTCGCGGGGTGGAGCAGCATGGTAGCTCGTCGGGCTCATAACCCGAAGGTCGTAGGTTC
>JASLBZ010000214.1 GCA_030146285.1 Neisseriaceae bacterium
GTTCGTTGTCGATGAATAAGTCTGGCGTGTAAAAATGAGCGACAACATCATTTTGTGCTGCATTGTCCAAGCTTGAGCGAATCGCTTGCTTATCAATGTCCACACCAACGGCTTCTTTGGCGCCGACTTTGAGTGCGGTAATGGCTAAGATGCCAGAACCACAACCATAATCCAGTACACGTTCGCCACCTTTGATGTTGCTGTCTAACCAGCTTAAGCACAAATGGGTGGTAGGGTGGCTACCAGTACCAAACGCCAAGCCTGGGTCAAGTTGCAAGTTAATGGCATCGCCCTCTGGTGCATCATGCCAAGTTGGTGTGATCCACAAGCGTTTTGAAATTTGAATCGGCTCAAATTGAGATTGGGTTAAACGCACCCAATCTTGCTCTGGTAACTCAGCCAATTCAAAAGTCGGTGACTTGATGGTCAATAAATGACTGGCAGCTTCAATAATGGCAGCGACATCGGCTTCGGTATCAAATAAAGCCAAAATCAGACTTTGTTGCCACAGTTGCGCGCTTGGCTCATTGGGTTCACCAAAGATAGGCTGCTCTTTGTCGGTACCGGCCCAAGCATCTTCAATCGCAACGCTTAAAGAGCCACATTCCATTAAAGCATCCGATAGCGCTTCTGCTTGTACAGAAGCAATGGCGATGGTGGCTTGTTGGTATGCCATTAAGCGTCCTTTTTCGATGGGTGGTGGAGTGCCATCCATTGTTCTAGATAGTGAATGCTGGTGCTGCCCTGGATGAAGCTAGGGTCATTAAACAGCTCTTTGTGCAATTCTACATTGGTTTTGATGCCAGTAATCGCAAATTCCGACAAAGCCACACGCATGCGTGCCATTGATTTTTCACGAGTGTCTCCAAAGCTACAAACTTTGGCAATTAAGCTGTCGTAGTTTGAAGGGATGCGGTAGCCTTGGTAGATGTGGGTATCCACACGAATGCCAGGGCCGCCAGGCGCATGGTAGCTATCGATCAAGCCTGGGCTAGGAATAAAGGTGAATGGGTCTTCTGCATTGATACGGCATTCAAATGCATGGCCGCGCAACACGATGTCCTCTTGTGTGTAAGACAAGGGTAAGCCAGAAGCCACGCGGATTTGTTCTTGGACGATGTCCACGCCTGAAATCATTTCAGTAATGGGGTGTTCTACTTGAACACGGGTATTCATCTCGATAAAGAAGAATTCACCATTTTCGTATAAGAATTCAAATGTTCCTGCACCGCGGTAATGAATGCGTTGGCAAGCTGCAACACAGGCTTCACCAATTTGTTTGCGCTCAGCCTCGGTAATGCCTGGTGCAGGTGCTTCTTCGATAATTTTTTGATGGCGTCGTTGCATAGAACAATCGCGCTCACCCAAATAAATCGCATGACCAAATTCGTCAGCAAGAATTTGAATTTCAATGTGGCGTGGTTTTTGCAAATAGCGTTCCATGTAAACAGTGGGGTTGCCAAAGGCAGCGCCAGCTTCTGTTTTGGTCATTTCAACCGATTGCAATAAATCTTCTTCTTTTTCAACCACACGCATACCACGACCACCACCGCCACCTGAGGCTTTGATAATCACTGGGTAGCCAACTTCACGGCCAATGCGAAGGACTTCTTGGGCGTCATCTGGCAGTGCGCCATCTGAACCTGGAACACAAGGAACACCTGCTGCTAACATGGCATGCTTGGCAGAAACTTTGTCGCCCATTAAGCGAATGGTATCGCCTTTGGGGCCGATAAAAGCAAAACCAGATTGTTCAACGCGATCAGCAAAATCTGCATTTTCAGCCAAGAAACCATAGCCAGGGTGAATGGCTTCTGCGCCGGTTACTTCTGCTGCTGCAATGATGGCAGGAATGTGTAAATAGCTTTGGGCTGAATTAGCAGGGCCAATACACACAGATTCATCGGCTAATTTGACGTATTTGGCATCACGGTCAACTTCAGAATATACCGCAACCGTTTCAATACCAAGCTCACGACAAGCACGTTGGATGCGCAAGGCGATTTCGCCTCGGTTTGCAATTAAGATTTTTTTTAACATCGTGTAACTTTCAATGTTTCAGGCTGCATCATCATCTTTAAAGATAAGAGGCAGCCTGAAAAAAAATGAGGTGTGTATTACTCAATAATGAATAAAGACTCGCCGTATTCAACAGGTTCGCCATTGTTAATCAAGATTTGTTTTACCACGCCGTTACGATCTGATTCAATTTCGTTCATTAATTTCATGGCTTCGATGATGCACAAAGTATCGCCCACTTTAACCGTTTGACCCACTTCAGCGAATGAAGGTGAGTTTGGGCTAGCCGCGCGGTAAAAAGTACCGACCATTGGTGATTTGAGTGCGTCAACGACTGCCGCAGTAGGTGCAACTTCAGCTGCTACTGGCGCAGTAGGTGCTTGCGCGTAGTTCGCTGGCATTGGGGCAGGAGCTGCCATGGCAGTGGTGTAAACTGTTTGATTGCTCGCATGAGAACGGGTGATGCGAACCTTTTCCTCACCTTCGGTTACTTCGATTTCGGCGATGCCTGATTCTTCTACCAAGTCGATGAGTTTTTTAAGTTTACGTAAGTCCATTAGATGTTCCTTAATACAATATAAATCAGTAAATGGTTATTTGAAAGATTGCAATGCATAATCCAGTGCCATGCCATAACCTTTGTGACCCAAACCGCAAATAACGCCAACGGCGATATCAGATAAATAAGAGTGCTTGCGAAAGGGTTCACGGGCATGAACATTAGAAAGATGCACTTCAATAAATGGTTTTTGCACAGCAGATAAAGCATCTCGAATGGCGACACTCGTGTGAGTGAACGCACCCGGATTGATAATAATAAAATCCGTTCCATCGGTCTGCGTGGCTTGAATTCTGTCAATGAGCACATGTTCGGCATTGCTTTGCAATGTGTTCAATAAAGCACCTGCTTGTGTTGCTTGTTCTGTGAGGGCTTTATTAATATCATTTAGCGTCATGTGGCCATAAATTTCAGGCTCACGGGTGCCAAGCATGTTCAAGTTAGGGCCATGTAAGACCAGTATTTTACTCATTGTTTATCGATTATCATAATTGATAGAGAGCCATTTTCGCGTAAATATCGGCAAAATGTCCAGTAATTTCGCTTAAAATGTCAGAATTCATCATTATGTTCTTTGTTAAGATGGCTCATTTTACTCAATTTTAGACATTTGTCTAGAGTTATTACTCTTGTTAAATGATAAAGATTTACTCAGTATTTAGGCGGTTTCTTGCGGGTGTTTTATTGGGTAAATCCTTTGCCAAAGCAGACAAATTTTTTTACAAGCGTATAATTGCCCGCTGACATCAGTATATTAGCAAATGAAACAGAAAAATGAACATTAATGAATTTGATTTTGACTTACCGCAACATTTAATTGCCCAAAATCCACCAAAGGTGCGTGGTTCGAGTCGTTTGGTGGTGGCTTTACAAGAGACACCATTGGAAGACAGTCATTTTGTCATGTTGCCTAAGCTCATGCAACAAGGCGATGTTTTGGTCTTTAATGATACCAAAGTGATGAAAGCACGTTTGTTCGGACAAAAAGCCAGCGGTGGCAAAATTGAAGCATTGATTGAACGGGTTTTGGATGCACACACTGCTTTGGCTCACATTCGTTCTTCTAAATCCCCAAAAGTTGGTACAGAATTGATTTTTGATGGTGAGGTTCATGCCACCATGATTCGTCGTGAAGGTGAATTATTTTGTTTGGAATTTCATGGTGACACCGAAACCGTGTACGAATTGTTAGAGCGTACAGGCAGTTTGCCTGTACGCTCTAACAGTTCGTACACGGTTTCGGTGTCACCATGAAATTCCAAACAAAACAATTCACCTTCACGACGAATCATGGTGGCATG
>JASLBZ010000028.1 GCA_030146285.1 Neisseriaceae bacterium
TGTACGTGACTTTGCGTTGGGCACAAGCCTTTAATCTTGATTTAAGTGCCTTCTCTGGTATTCAAGCGTTCCAACAGCGCATGGCATCTCGAGACAGTATTGCGGTTTAATTGCAAATATTGGATAAAAGAAAAGGCACCCAGTACAGGTGCCTTTTTTGTTGCTTGGTTTGATTGACTTACCAGTTGTAACGAATACCAGCATTGGCTTGGAAACCTGAGCGTTTTTCGCCAGAGAGGGCTTGCTGGTAGCTCACATCGGCACGAATGTTGAGTTTTTGGTTGATTTTCTTATTGAAACCAATACCCACATCGGTCCACATTTCACCGTATTTGTTGTTGTCAGACTCCCCAGTGTATTCAGCATCCGCCATGGGGTTAAAAGCGCTAAATTGACGCCACAAATCGGTTTTGAAATAAAAGGTTGGTTGGTTTTCAACAATACGCTGCCATTTCGCACCGATTCTGGCACGGGTAAAGGTCGACTTCTCGCCTTTGAGTGTCATGGTGTCTCCGGCTGAATCCACATAGTCTTTATCCGATAGACTAATGTTTTGGAAAGTCACTTGGGCTTGTGGGGTAACATGCCAATTGCTTTGTCCTAAACTAATGTCTTTACCGACTTCAAATGACAAGCCAATCATGGTGCCACTTTGGCTTATTTCGGCCATAGTTTTGGGTTTGTATTTGTTCTGAATGCTGCTCACTTGAGCGATGGTATCCACATACACACCGTTTTCCAAAGCCATGGTATTGTAAGCACCCACTGTGAACATCGAGCTTGTGCCTGTACCGGTTTCTTTGTTATCGACACGAACAGCAGAGCCCCAAGTGGTGCGGTAGTTGTCTTTGAAAGTTGAGTCGTTCATGCTGTAACCAGCCATCAGACCGGCTTCCATCTGTGTCTTGCCGACTTCACCACTCCAAACACTTTTACCCGCTTGAATCCCGTATAAGTTTGATTTGAATGAGAAACGGTTAGCTTCATGTTCTTGTTGGTTGCCATAAGAGCGAACCCAAGCTGGTTTTTCAGTTAAGTCACAATCGCCTAGATTGCATGGACTGGCCGTACCGTAGCGGTCAAAATATTGTCCAAGTGCAGCAGCACCTTGCTCGATATTGGCATAGGGCATTTGTGCTAAAACAGATGCTTCATCGGGTAAAATTGGTTGTCCTGTATTGGCAAAACTACCACGTTCATGCACTGTATTGGTCCAATGGTAGGTCACTTCATCCACATCGCCATTTTGATTGTGATTGATTTGTGGGGTCAATGCCAAGATGCTGTATTTGCTTGCATAACCTTCTTTTTTGGCATTGATTTGCCCTAAGAAGCTTTGTGACTGCGCAATATTGTGGTCGGTGCCTTCGATAGCAATAAAAGGTTCAGACAACCAAAAATCGCTTAGCGCATCAATCGAGCCATTGGTAACAGAATGACCATTGCGACTGGTGACAATGGTTGGGTTCGATGCCAGAGAGTCGCCCTCAATCATGATTTTATCAACATAAAAATCAGATGTCTGGCCGCCGCTTTGCCCCCACAGCGCATTGAGAATGATTTCACCACCACCGGAATAATCGTTGGTAACGGTTAGGGTTTTTTCATTGGCTTTGTCCAATGAAAGCTTGTTGTCTTGGTTAACGAGATTGTCATCACCCATTTGAACCGTGCCTAAGTTATACAAACCTTTTAAGCGCTGGTCGGTATTGATTAAATGCAATTTACCGCTGCCTGAAGTTTTAAAATCAGAGTTAAGGCTTAGGATATTATCGTCTTTGGCTTGAAGGGTACCGCCAAGAATATTGGTGTCACCTGAGTAGCTAAAGAAACCATCATCTGGATTCATCGCAACATTGGAACCAATGGGATAAACCTCGATACCATTTTCATCAATGACTTTTTTGCTGTGAAACAAAGTGGTACCAGAGACAATATTGACACTAATTTGGCCAACCTCTTCGGCATTGTCCCCAAAATGGTAATTGCTGTTTTTGGTTTCGTGGGTGTTGATGTCAAAAACAAAAGGGTTGTCGTCCGTGCCATTGTGATTAAAGTTCAGGATGCCTCGACCCAAACCAACGGATAAATCGCTGGTATTTAACGTGCCAGCAGAATGGTTATTGGGTTTAACGATAATGTGTCCATTGGCATCTCGCTCTAGGTTTTCACCAAAGTTAATGATACCAATGGCATCTTTGGTGTCAGCTGCTAAGACTGTTTTACCATAAATATCTGGACTTGTTTCTATGATGTTTCCAGCTGAATCAATGGCTTTACCTGGCGTGAATGTTACGTGTTGAGTCGTGGCGGTGTTATAAGGAACATTTGGTGAATTTTCAGAATCATAGGTATCCTTGGAGTAAAAATACCCTACAGACGCATTGCCACCATCTTTTAAAGTCAGTTCTCCAATGCCACTGCTGCCAATATTGAATTCACCAATTGTAGCACCAGTAGTGGTATCCTCAAGAAATAGGGCTGCACTTGCGAATCCATTTTCTATTGTAGATTTACCACTATTGATGCCACCGATGTAGGCATGGCTATCTTGTCCTGTAATATCCAATGTACCATAACCACCATCAACACCTAGACGCATTGCACTGGTGGTGGCGATATTGTCCAATACTTCTTGGCTAATTTGAGGGCTTGTTGTTGTCATTCGCGAAAGACCAGAAGCAAACAACTCTGCCCCGTCTGTAATGGCTATTGACCCTGAGCTACCTTGACCCACTCCAACGCTATTGCCATCGGTTAGAAGTACCATAGAAGATGAATCTTTGGTATCGGCAAGTGTGCCTTTGCCAATGACATTGAGTATGCCAGTACCACCATTTTGGCCAATAATACTGTGACCGATACCATCGCCGAGCAAAGTAGAGCCATCTGGGCTACTCAATGCTGAAATAATGGTTTCTCTATTGGGGTTGGTGATTGAGATGTTGGGGTCTTGCGAATGCAATAAACCCAAATTAATGGTATGTGCCTTTACTTGGACTCCATGCTGGTAATTCGGAACAATAGGAGTAGAAGCAAACTTACCACCATTAAGCACGGAAACCGTACCATGACTATTGGCACCATCACCAATAATCAAATAGGGATTAGGTAGTGGATTGTCTGGGGTGTCTGATAAAAAGCTTTCAACAATCACAATACCACCATCTGCGATTACTTCAGCATGTGTGCCTTCGGTACCCACATTCAGATTGCGGATGTGGATAGGGTTAGTAATTGATTTAGGGGTAGTATTCCAATTATATTGTCGTGAGTTAAGGTAGAGGCGTGCAATATGATCTGCATCCTTACCGCCGACATTGATATTGGTTTTAAACTGATAAAGAGATTCGCTTGTACTTGGGTTATCTTGACTTGTTGCAGTAAAAGTCAGTGTTGTCTTATCGCCAATATCAATGTTGTTATTGGTAATATGTATTGGAAGTGGAACATTGTTTTTATCTTCACCATTTAAAGAAACATGAAGACGGCCATCAGAGTCAAGCTTATTCGGTGGTACATTTTTACTGTCGAAAATAAAATCAACATTACTAAAGTCATTTCCAAGAAACTTGTCTTTATCCACCAAAATGGGAGGAACATTATTATCTTCCCAATTGTCAGTCTCTAAAAAATCCTGACTAACACCCCCAGTCCATATAAGAGAGGACTGCTCGGCATAAGCCGCAGGCATCACCAGACTGAAAACCAAAGCAGTTGCAACCAACGCGCTTTTCGCATTTTTTTTGCGCTGCTTGCCCAGTTCGGAGCAAACAACATAGGCTTTTTTCACAAAGCACCAAACCACACGGTAGAATTTATTCATGGCATTGACTCAAATCAAATAATAGCTATATGTTATTTATAGCAAAGTGCCATTATTATGACTATGGTATTTATTAAATGGCGTGTTTTTTGTTGTTTTATTGTGATAACTTTAATATGTTGTATTTAATTGTTAAATGTAATTGCAAGTTATATAGTAAAAGGGTTTTGTGGCGGTTTGTAATGGAAAAGGCTGCCTTTTTTGTTGCTTGGTTTGATTGACTTACCAGTTGTAACGAACACCGGCATTGGCTTGAAA
>JASLBZ010000032.1 GCA_030146285.1 Neisseriaceae bacterium
TTCAATATTGACCTTGCGCTGACGAATACCACGCCAACCGATGGCTTGTAAATACAAATAATCAGAAAAACGACCAAAGCTCGATACGCCACTGGCTTGATTGCGGTACACATAATCCAAAGTACTGCCCGAATCAAAACCAGTCTCCATGCCCAATTTCACGCCATCGGACAATTGAGCAGCATAGCGAATTTGAGCCCGTTGCAGTGCGTAATGCATTTTTTTGAACAGGCATGGTGGCTTTAATAGGCTTTGTGCTTCAGCATGCGTATAGCCGGTGGTATCCGCAGCCAATAAATTCACGGAACAAGGCGCGCTGGCAAAATTTTCCAAAATAAAACGACGGGCTTCTTTGATGGGCAAAGCACGATTGGCTTCGCCTAAAGTATCGTGGTAAAAACCATCAAATTTGTGGTATTCCTTTTTCTTGGTGTTTAAAGCATTGAAAAACTGTTGTTGTGGTTTTTCAAACACCACGTAATCTTTGCCTGAAACCAAAACTTGGGTGGGCACCGTAATCGCAGCAGAATCCGCCACAATGCGTTTTGAAGTCTCAAACAAATCAATCAATAAACGGGTAGAAATCGGTCGGGCAATTAATGGGTCAGCATCGAAACTGGCAATGCGTTCTTTATCATGGGTAAGCAAATTGGATTTAACATAGCTATTCACAAAGAAATTGCCACGAAAGTTATACATCAACTTTAAGCCAGGGATGGCGAAAGGCACGTACAACTTCACTTTAAATGCAGGCGCAGCCAAAACCATGGCACGAATATTGGGGACGTAATCATGAACCCAAGTACTGGCAATCACCGCCCCCACGCTTTGCCCAATAATGGCAATGTCTTGATCTTTAGCACCGGTTTTCGCTTTAATCACACGAAAGAAAATCTCCGCATCCCTTGCCATGCAAGCCACATTGGGAGCATCACCACGCAAGCCTGGCGACTGTCCATACCCACGCGCATCCCATGCAAAAAACTGAAAGTCCGGCAAATCAATCTCATCGACCACGTGCGCCATGCGCCCTGAGTGTTCATGACCCCGATGAAACAACATGATAACCGGCGCGTTGGGATTGGCTGCTGGCCAATGGCGGTAATACAATTTTTCGCCATCATGGCTCACAAAATGATTTTCATGGTAGGTCCGCATTGTTTCACTCTCGCTGTTTGTTAAGCTTGATTGGTTAAGGTTTGGGTGAATTTCATTCACATGCTGACGTTAAGCATCTTTTTCAGGCTGCCTCATGTTGCTTGGCTTTAACTTCTGCAATGGCTTTTTGAATGCGGTTGTAAATGGTGTATACCAATAACAACGATAAAACACCCAAAACAACATTGACCGTGTTCGCCCCCACCACATCCATGGCAAGGAAAACACTCAAAACACCCAAATAAAATGCCCTATCGCTTTTGCCCATAGGACCATCGTAGCGCCGGCTAGCGCCCACGAGTGGCCCCATCACACCAGTGTATTCAGATAAAATGGCCAAGAAAATAAAAGCCAACACCAGCAACGAGCTGACACCAACAACCGCAAAAAACACAGCATACAAAGCAGTGTCCGCAATCACATCGGTTAGCTCATTGTAAAAACCACCCAAGGTGCTTTGCTGCTTAAATTCCCGTGCCATCATGCCATCGATGGCATTGAACGCCATGCGCACCGTCATCCAGATCGGAATCAGCCACCATACCCAAATTTGCTGATAAAAAATCCCTAGCATCACCAAAATGGCAATCAAAATCGACACAGCGCACGTTAACAACGTCACCTGATTGGCGCTCACGCCTCTTTTAACTAAGGCGATCACCAATGGCCGTAACAAGGATTGGAATTTGGGTTTTAATTGGTAAATTGAAATCATGGTTATGGCTTAATAAAAATATTTAAGAATATAGAAAAAAATCGGTGCCGAAAAACACAGTGAATCCACTCGATCGAGCATACCGCCGTGTCCTTTAATCATATCACCCCAATCTTTTACCCCAAAGTCGCGTTTGATGGCTGACATCACCACACCACCAAAAAACCCCAGTACGCAAATGACAAAACCGATTAAAGCTGCCTGCCACCAAGTAAAGGGCGTAATCCCACGCAAGGATACCGCCAATAACATGGCACAGAAAATACCACCCACCGTCCCTGCAATGGTTTTAGAGGGGGAAACATTGGGCAGGATTTTTTTCTTACCGAAAATTTTGCCGTTAATGTATTGCAACACATCGCTCGCTTGCACCACCGCAATCAAAAAGACAATCAGGTACATATTGCTGGCGTTCGGTATGTCCAGATTCAAAATCGCCGGTACATAAGACAAGCAATACACGCTAATCATCAAAATAAATTGCAGCTTACTCATGCGCTCTAAAAAGTTTTGCGTGTCTTGTGCTAAGGCGCCCACAATCGGAATCAAAATAAAGATAAAAATAGGAATCAGGTTTAAGTAAAGCCAAGAGCCATTGAACAACACCAATAAATATTGAATGGGCAATATAAAGTAAAAACACATCGCCAACACCGTGTGGTCACTTTTGCGAATCAAAGACGGTGACAACAATTCTCGCAGCACAAAAAACGAAATCATACAAAACAAGACCAAGATGCCAATACGACCAAAAAGCATTGCCAAACACAAAACAAAAACCATCCACCACCATGCTTGAATACGTGCATCTAAGTTGCTTAACGTATCTGGATTGATTTTGCTGCTGCGCTTTAAAATTGCACTGGTGGTGCTAGCCGTGATAAGGATAGCCAAAATACTGACCAATAACCAAAGTGCTGTGCTCATGCCGTTTTCTCCTTTTGTTGCGCTTTAGGAGACAAACTCAAAACCGCACCACTGGCGCGGCTTAAAAAATCTTCTTTGCTTTCATTTTCCTGTAACACAATGGCATCGCCAACAGAGACTTGGCAACGAAGTGG
>JASLBZ010000074.1 GCA_030146285.1 Neisseriaceae bacterium
TTACACGCAAGTGGCCAAAGGCATGCAAGAAGATTCCAAAGCCACCATTTTGTCGGTGCTTAAAAACATCCAAAAACTTGAAAAGCATGAGCGCCCACAGGTATTGGAATCTTTGTTTGGTCGTGAATCTATTTTGGCCATTGCGCCATTGCTCACGTCTTTGGAGCAGCTAGAAGAAAACTACGACAAGGTCACCGACCAAGCGAAATATGCGGGGGCAGTGGAAAAAGAATTTGCAGCCAGGGCAGCCACCACTGCCAACCAAATGCAGCTCACCAAGAACAGCATGACGGAATTGGGTATTCGCATTGGTGAGGTGTTGTTGCCTGCCATTAACAATATTCTCAAAACCATTACCCCTGTTATTGGCAAAATGGCCGACTGGGCAGCAGCCAACCCCAAAATTGTCAAAGGGGTGTTATCACTTGGCTTGGCCATGGTCAGCATGAAAGTCGGTGCATTGGCTGCAGGTTATGCATTTACTTTTTTAAAGGGTGGTGTTTTAACCAGTTTAACTGTGGTGATGAAAGCAGGCGGTGTGTTTCGTGCACTGGCTGGTGCCTTGCCACTTTTGGGCAATGCTTTGGGGGTGATTCGGTTTGCCATCATGGGCATTGGCAGGGCATTGCTTCTTAATCCCATTGGTTTGGTTATTGGAGGTATTGCTTTGGCCGGTGTGCTGATTTACAAGTATTGGCAGCCTTTAAAGGCATTTTTTGGCAGTTTTTTTGGTGCCTTATGGCAAGGATTGCAACCCGTTGCCCAAGCATTGATGACGGCCTTTGGTCCTATCGTCAATTTCTTAGCGCCCGTGGTGATGCCCATCTTAAATCAAGTGGGTGGATGGTTTCAAAGTGTTGTGCAATGGATTGGTGATTTGTTCACCCCCATTAATGCGTGCTCAAAAACAGTGAGTGATTTTGGTAGTGCGGGCAAGGTGGCAGGAGATGCTGTGGCAATGGCATTCAAAGTGATGCTATCCCCAATCACCATGGTGTTTAATTTGCTCAATTCTGTGGTGAGCTTAATGGGGCAGGCTGCCAACAAATACCATGAGTTGACCAAGGACGGTGGATCCAAGCTGGGTGCCGCATTCAATATTGGCAAATCCATCATCACCGGCGGTTTTGAATCGGGTGGCTACACAGGCAATGTGGGCAAAAGCACGCCAGCAGGTGTGGTACATGGTCAAGAATTTGTGATGCCAGCCCAAGCGACCAAGCGCATTGGCATTAAAAATCTTGAAGCCATGAAAAATGGTGCTTCGCCCATGGCCAACATCCCCAGTATTGCGACGACCAGAAGCGGCAACAGCCATTATGAAGACAAATCCACGATGAACATTTCTATTGTGCAGCAACCAGGCGAAAGCCAAGATGGTTTGGTCAATCGCATCATGCGAGAAATCGAGCGGCGCAAGAAAATCAAAGCAAGAGGCAGCATGGCCGATGGAGCATACGCACAATGATAAGTTTAGATCGCGCAATGGGCATGATTGCGGCACAAATGGCACAAATGAAATTGGGTGCTTTTCGGTTCTCTATTCACACCTCGACTTACCAAGAGCTGTCGCGCAGTACGGACTACACTTGGGCAGCACAAGAGCGCTTTGGCCAACATGATGCTTTGCAATTTACCGGACCAGCAGAAGACAGCATCACATTCAATGGTGTGATTTTTCCTGAATTTCGCGGCGGCTTTCAGCAAATTGAAATGATGCGTGATTTGGCCAGCACAGGCTATCCACAAATGCTGGTTTCAGGCTTTGGCAAGGTATTTGGCTTGTGGGTGATTGAGTCGATTACAGAGGGACAAAGCATTTTTGCTGCAGCAGGTGCGCCAAGGCGGCAGGAATTTACCATCAAAATCAGGAAATACAGCGATGAGCTTAAAATACCAAACTAAAGATGGAGACACCATCGATTACATTGCGTGGAAGCATTACGGCACGCCCAATCAATTGGTCACAGAGCAGCTGTTAAGAGCGAATAAAGGCTTGTCTCGAGCCAGCAGCATTTTGCCTGCAGGCATGATGGTTGTCTTGCCTGAAATTGACACCACAGAAAAAACCAAAGGCAAGAAGCTATGGGATTGATGCCGGTATACAAAATCATTGCCAATAATGAGGACGTGACAACCAGCATTGCCGATAGATTTTGCAGCATGAGCATTACCGATGCCACCGGCTTGGATTCGGATACATTTGAAGTGGTTTTGGCTGACCATGATCCACAAGCCATGCCAATTGAAATTCCACAAACAGGAGCAGTATTGGAGGTTTATCTGGGTTATGACGCAGAAGCGACCAATATGGGCATGTTCATCGTAGATGAAGTGGAATTAAGCGGTTGGCCAAGTCAAATGACCATCAGAGCCAAAGCCGCACCCATGAGCAAAAGCAAAGACGGCAAGACCGACTTACAAACCCAAAAATCACGCAGCTGGCCAAAGAATACCAAGTTTGGTGACATGGTTGCCAAAATCGCCAAAGAGCATGGGCTCAAGCCAGCTGTTTCTGATTCGTTAAAAGACATTCAATTGCCACATTTTGACCAAACCGACGAATCGGACATGTCTTTTTTATTGCGCATTGGCAAACGATACGATGCCATTACCAAGCCAGCAGCTGGCAAATTAATCGTGACCAAACGTGGAGAGTCTAAGGCTGTCAGTGGCGAGAGCTTG
Source organism: Neisseriaceae bacterium (assembly GCA_030146285.1). GTDB lineage: Bacteria > Pseudomonadota > Gammaproteobacteria > Burkholderiales > Neisseriaceae > JASLFS01. The sequence continues at coordinate 2,686 of JASLBZ010000074.1, forward strand.
CCTGTTATTACCGTGTTTGCCAAAGAACTGAGCACATACAGCATGACCATTGCCACCCGTGACGGTGCCGGTACCGTGATTGCTTATTACCAAGACAGAAAAAATGCCAAGCGAAAAGAAGTCAAACTGGGCGAGGGCGAACCCGTCAAACGCCTACGCCATTCATATGGCTCAGAACAAGCAGCAAAAGATGCCGCCCAAGCCGAGCTAGACAAACGAAAACGTGGCGACCACCAACTGTCAATCTCCATGCCAGGCAACCCATTATTGTCAGCAGAAACCATGCTTGATATCGCTGGTGTGCGTCATGGTGTCGATGGCATGTGGATTATTACAAGCGTGACGCATTCTTTGGATAAGGGTAGTGGGTATGGGTGTGATGTGGAGTGTGAGAAGGGGAATAATGATGGTGAAGGAAGTTAATATGACACAACGGGAGTAATCGCTGACAAACAGCGAGATGATCTTAAAGAGTGGCAGGGGTATGGGGGAGTATTAAATTATAAAAATATTAGACAAAAAATTGGTTTGTAGTTACTATTCAATATAATATGATTACGCGTTTAGTTGGTGAGAAAATCATCTATGTCGGGCGTATCGCTAGACTGAAGTTGGATTGTGTACAATGTATGCAAAATATAATGCCTCCTCCGTACGGACTCGCCATTATATTTTGTCTTGATAGGTAGTCATATAGTTATTATGAATCTTAAGGAATTGTTCTTATCTTTTTCAAAAAAAGTTAAATTGGAAGATATCTATATTAGAGATTATCTTCCAATTTTTTTATTATTTGGAGCTGGTGCCGATGATATTAAAAATATTAGTAACATAAAGGATAGTTTGGGCAACTTTCATGATGAAAGTTTTGAATTATATAGTAATGTTAACTACCTTCGTTCAAAATTCTACCAATGGTTTTTATTTAACAGCCATTATATAGGTCAAGAAAACCCCTATATAGATAGTGATCAATTAATCACTCCCGAACACATTGAGGGTTGGTTATCATTTGAATCTACATACAATAACCTATTAGATTTTGAGAAAGATTTAATTTCTATTAGTAGCGGGGTCTTGCTTTTTTTAGAATCACCTGGTGCTATAGCTGAACTAGGTACACTTGCTGAAATTAATGATATTAGTAATAAAGTATTAGTTGTAATTAAAGAAGAAAATTATGAAAAAACTTCTTATATTTCTTTAGGACCAATTAGAAAAATAGGTCTTTATGATAATGATGACAACCCTATAAATACTTATATTTTACCCAAAGCAGGTACTTCAGACTATTCTACAGATTTTAACAGTATTCTTAATATGTTTTGTTCTCACGTAATTAAAAATCATGATCTAAAATTTCAAAAAGATAATAATGGGCATTTGCTTATATTAATTATTGATTTAATTAATATGTTCACATATCAAGATCATAGTAATTCCTATTTGGGGATTAGAGTGAGTTGGCTAAACGAGTGCTTAAATGATTTAGGTATTAATAATTTTGATTTAAAAGAAATATTAAATAGATTATGTTCATTGGGTGTTATACAAAAAAATACTTTAAGAAAAGATACTTTTTATTTAATTTCAAATGATTATGCTAAATGTAATCTTGAGTTATGTAAATATAAATACTCAGAAGGTAAGTTCTCTAGAGTTGATATCAGGACTCGTGTTTATAGTATATTTGAAACACATCGCAATAAAGAAGCTAAAATATGAATGTTATTGATTCTATTGCTAACAAATTTTTAATTCCTAGTAACTTAGTTAGGCAAATTGCTCATCAAGCACCATACAAATATAAATTTTACTTTATCAAAAAAAGACATGGTGGTAAGAGAGAGATTGCCTCTCCAACAAAATCTATAAAAATATTGCAAAGGTATTTGTTGAAAGAGTATCTTTCAGGATTTAATATTCACAATCAGGCATATGCCTATGTGAAAAATAGAAATATCAAGCAGCATGCAATGTTACATGTAGGAAATAAATTTTTGTTAAAGCTTGATTTTTATGATTTTTTCAATAGCATTACAAGCGATGATTTAGCTGAATTTCTACAAAGTAAATTTTCAGGAGAAGATGTTGAGGTATTAGTTAATTTTTTTTGTTGTTTTAACAAGGAGAAAAATAAAAAATATCTATCCATAGGAGCACCTTCATCTCCAAAAATTTCAAATATTATATTATATGAATTTGACAATAAGGTTGATCAATTTTGCAGAGAGAATAATATTTGTTATAGTCGATATGCTGATGATTTAGCCTTCTCAACAAATGAGCCTTATATTTTAAAGAAAATTCTACTACCTGCTGTTATAAGAGTTTTAGCCAATTTAACAACTCCTAAACAAATATCCTTAAATGAAGAAAAAATTATTTTTACATCTAGAAAGTATAAAAGAAAATTAACAGGTTTAATTCTATCCAATGATGGTAGTGTAAGTATAGGTCGTGATAAAAAGAGAATATTACGTGCTAAAGCTCACAATTACCATAATTTAATGATTGAAGAAAAATTGAATTTAGATGGATATATTTCCTTTTTATCTGAAATTGATGCTGAATTTGCGGAAGTTTTAAAAAACAAGATAAGCAAGGGTAATCTATAGTCTGGTGTCACACTGGTGCCAGCACCAAGCTTTATATGACTGTAATAGACTGTGTTATGGTGCATTAGCAAAATAAGAAAGAAGCTAATGCATGGAATATTAATTAAAAATAAATAAAATCCTTACATTGGGTGCAAGGGGTCTAGTGTTTGAGTCATTTTGCGCTAAGTAATAAGTATGAGGACTTAGATTTTATATCTAAGTCCTTTTTTATAGTAGTAAGGATGGCGAGGATTAGTCTTTAAATTTTTCAACTAAGGCACTAATCTCATCAGCCCAGAAAGTTAATGCCTCATCTCGCTGACTAAGCATTAATGCTCTATTGTAGGCCTGCTCTGTTTTAGTACCAGATACGTGGGCTAGTAAGGCTTCAAGTACATCACGATCAAATTTACATGATTCGGCTAAGTATGTCCTGGCTAAGCTTCTTAGTCCATGTGCTGTGGTGTTCAGGCCATTTTTTCGAAGTGCTAAGCGTGGAGTTTCTTTGCTCATCGGTTTATCAAAAGATACGCCTTCAAATAAATAGATACCATTGATATTGTGAATTCTAATTTCTTCTAGTAGGTTCATTAAAAACGGATTGAGTGGAACAATATGAGGTTTGTTCTTTTTCATTCGCTCAGCTGGAATAATCCATTGCTTATTTACGATATCAATTTCTGCAAAGGTTGCTTCGCATGCTTCATTTGGCCTTGTCATTGTTAATAACTGCCAATACAGAGCAAGTTTGGTTGTCTTACTCATTGCCCCTTGTTCTAACGTTTGTATTAGACTTGGGAGTTCTGAAGGGTTAAGAGCATCAAAGTGTTTCGGCTCATGTTTTTTGAATGTTTTTGTACCGATAGATGTGACAGGATTCATATCAATCAACCCACAACTCACGGCATAATCAAACATAATTTTTAGGCCATATTTAGTACGTCTTAGATACTCTAGAGCGCCCCGGTCTTCAAATATACGCAAAGCATTTACGAGATGGACAGGGCGAATGTTACGAACGTCACTATTTTTTAGGTCTTTGAAAATATTTGCTTCAATAGCCCTTTGTACCTGGATGCCATATCTTTTAGATACAGTTGGCTGCCAACGTTTAAGCCATTCATAAAATACATTTTCAAAAATATATGCTTGATTGGTTGTTTTTGATGGTACAGCTTCTTCACCATGCGCCAATCGTGTTTTTATTTCATCCCTCCATTGGCGCGCTTCTGCCAAGCCAAACTCTGGATAGTTTCCGAGGTATGTCGTTTTTCGTTTTCCATCTTGGCGATAATCCATGCCCCATTTCATAAGACCTGTTGGATGAACAAATAATATCAAGCCACCGCCATCATTAAGCTTATAAACCTTATCTTTTG
>JASLBZ010000009.1 GCA_030146285.1 Neisseriaceae bacterium
ACGACAACACCTGTGGTGGAATGGGTTGCAGATTGAGCAACCATGGCCAATGCTCCTAAAGGTGCTAAGCCACCAGCAATGGCTGTGCCTATTTCACGCCCGGTTCCCACACCTGTAGAGCGGTTTTGGGTTGGGAATTGACGACTTAAGAAAGAACCTTGAGGTGCAAACATCATCGGAGCCAAAATACCTGTGCCAATAATGATTGCAATATAAATCATCATATTATTGCCTGTTTCTAACAAGCTCATGAATGGGTAAGCAAACGCAATAGACAATAAGCCACCTGTAATTAACACATGTTTGCTGCTGTATTTGTCACACAACCAACCGAACACAGGAACAGAAATGATGGCAACCAAACTGGCCAGTGTCACCGACAAAGCTGTAACGTTGGCGCTGACATCTTTGAACTGGGTCAAATAAGCCAAAGAGAATGTTTTGAAAATATAACTCAAAGAGTTGTAACCAATGGCCAAGAAGAAAACGACACCCAAGCCTTTGAGGTTGTTTTGGAAAATTTCTTTGAATGGTTTGTTGGTTTTTTCTACGTGCTGTACTTTTTCAAAATCAGGTGTTTCTGGCAAGCTTTTACGAACCCACAAACCAATAAATACCAAGACAATACTCAGAATAAACGGGATTCTCCAACCACCAGCCAGTAAGAATTCATCGCCATTTAACGTTAATAAAAATACGGTTAATGAAGACAATAGCAAGCCCAAATTCAAACCCAATGCAGGCCATGCACCTTGGCGACCTTTTTTGGCATTGGAAGCATGCTCATAAGACGTCACTGCTGCACCAGCTAATTCAGCACCTGCACCCAAGCCTTGTAAAATGCGAATTGCTACCAATAACACTGCAGCCCAGATGCCCAAGGTTTCATAGCTAGGAATCAAACCAATGGCGGCAGTACAAACGCCCATTAAACAAAAAGTCACGAACAGCATTTGTTTGCGACCAAAACGGTCACCAAAATAGCCAAAGAACATGCCACCAAAAGGTCTGGCAATAAAACCGATGGCAAATGTGGCAAATGCTTGTAATGCTGCCAATTCAGGATTAGAAGGATCAAAAAATATTTTACTAAACACAATGGATGCCATGGTGGCATACAAATAAAAGTCATACCACTCAAGCATAGAGCCCACAATGGTGGCGGTGGCGACTTTGCGTAGCCTTGCTTGTTCTTCTTGTGGCGTTTCTTGATGTTTTTGTTGTTTCATACTAATCCTCTAAAAAAGTATTGTTGTATTAAAATGAGCGCTTATTTTTATTTTGCGTGCATGACTTCACGGACAATGTACTCTGCAATGGCCATTGAAGATGTGGCACCAGGAGAAGGCGCATTGCGGATGTGGGTAATGCGACCGTGTTGTCGAATCACAAAGTCATCCACCAATGAACCATCTTTTTCCATGGCTTGAGCGCGAATGCCTCGAACCGCTGGGTTGACTCCGACTTCAGACAAAGACGGGACGTATTTGGCTGCTTCTTTGACAAAGTGTCCTTTGCTTAAGACTGTTTTAAGCTCACGAATGGCAGCTGGAATGTTTTTCGATGAAAATTTCCAAAAACCAGGGTAGCTCAAGAAATCTTTAATATCGGCCAAATTCATTTTTTTACCATCATAAGATTCACGGCCCAAAGAAATGAAGGCATTGGGGCCAATGGTCATTTGGCCATCGATGCGCTTGGTAAAGTGAACACCTAAGAATGGATAGCTTGGATCTGGAACAGGATAAATTAAGCCTTTTACATGGCTTTTGAAGGTTTCATCAATCACATAGTATTGACCAAAGAAAGGAACAATTTTAGGTGAGTCGGTATCACCTGAATTCACCGCTAAGCGATCGGATTGCAAACCAGAACAAGCAATCACATAGTCAAACTCAGTTTCATACACATGTTGGTTGTCTAGAGTAACCTGAATGGTTTCGCCAATTTGTTTAAGACTGTGTACTGGACTGTTTAAATTGATTTGTCCGCCTTTTTCAATGATTTCTTGGGCGATTCTTTTGGCAATCGTACCGTAGCTGACAATGGCTGTTCGAGGTGAATAAAGCGCGCGAATGCCAATGCAATTGGGTTCGACTTCTTTGATTTCATCGCCATTTAAAATACGCACATCAGGCACACCGTTGGCCAATGATTTTTGGTAAATGGTGTCTAGGCGTGGCAATTCTTCTTCAGAAAGTGCCACCACCACTTTGCCACATTCATCGTAGGGCAAATTGTTTTTCTCACAATAATCTTTGACCAACTCAGTGCCCCGACGGCATAGGCGTGCTTTAAGGCTGCCTGGCTCATAGTAAAGCCCAGCATGAACCACGCCTGAATTGTGGCTAGACTGATGTTTGGCAACTTCATCTTCTTTTTCAAATACGGTTACAGAAGCATCAGGATGGTCTAAAATAATCTGTCTTGCTACAGATAAGCCATTAATTCCGCCGCCGATTACGGCATATTTTTTTTGTTTCAACATTGCTATTTCCACTATGAAAACCATACAAAAAAATAAAAATCTTGCTGAAGAAGCATTTGATATTCTAAAAAATGCCATTATTACCAATCAGTTGCAATTTGATGTTCTGTACTCTGCAACTGAATTGGGACAAATGCTAGGTGGTATCTCCAGAACACCTGTGCGAGAAGCCGCGCAAATGCTTGAAAAAATTGGCATCGCTAAAATTGAAAAAAATCGCGGGATTCGAATTTTGCCGACTTCCTCTGCGATGTTGGTTGAATCTTTTCAAATCCGATTGATGCTAGAAGTACCTATTATTCGACGTGTTGCTCAACTGCGAACAGATGAAGATGTCGCGAATATCAATGATTTACTGCAACAATTTCATCTGAAGGCACAAAGCAATGACATTGCAGCAACCTTAGAAGCAGATCGGGATTACCATTTGGGATTGTTAAATGTTCTTAACAATCAAAAGGCCAACGATATTATTGCCAATACTCGCAATACGGTTTTAATCACAGGCGCAAGCACCATTCCACATTCACGCAGTTGTATGGCTACCTACCAAGATCACTTGATTTTGCACCAAGCCATCTTAGATAAAGATGTGATTGGCGCTGGTAATGCCATGAAACAACACATTATTAACACTGCATCACTGCTTATTCAGCAAGAGTCCACCAAACGAGAAGATTGGAATCAAACAGATTTGATTCAGCAACTTAACTGGGTACACCCTTAATTTTTCGAATCATTACATGTTGCATGCAACGTGTAAATACATATTTTCTTTGAGAAATGTAAATATTTGTTGTATATGGTAATTTTTATTGATGAGAAAACAGAGGGGTTTTCAGGGGAAGGCTTTAAAAAATACATGAATATCATGACGTTTGGGATGCGTCATGACATTCATGTATGTTGATGTATTTAAAATAAATATTCCAAAATATTATTTGCGTGAAACAAGGAATGATTGTGTTAAAAATTGTAACGATAATGATTTTTATTTGCTATAATTACTGACTTTGCAAAATTAGGTCAGTGTTAATCATGAAGTTATATGCGTATCCTCAATCGCAATGGGCGAGCCTGGTGGCCATTTGCATGGCTTTGAGCTCTACCAATGTTGCAGCACAAGACAATACTGTGTCCGAGAATGAAAATAACATTGGACAATCATATCAGTTGCCTCAAGTTCTTATTCTGGGGGAGAAATCTGCTCAAAATATGATTGGTAAATCTATTTTGAATCAAAACAATATCAATACCTTGCAAGCCAATAATGTGGCTTCATTATTGGAGAATTTGCCCGGAACAGGCATGTCTGGTTCACCACGTCCTGGTGGTCAAACCATCAATATTTGGGGGATGGGTGGAAGTGAAGACGTTCCGATTACAGTAGATGGCGCATTAAAAACTTTTGATAAGTACCGCCAAGGTTCTGTTTTTATTGACCCTGAATTGATAAAACAACTGACTGTTGAAAAAGGCCCTCATGATGCCAAGGTTGGTAATGGTGGTTTTGGGGGGAGTGTTAAGTTAGACACCAAAAATGCAAGTGATTTTCTAAGCGATGATCAGCTCATTGGTGGCTTGCTAAAATATGGACGCCACAGCAATGATACCCAGAATTTGTATACGGGTGCTTTGTTTGGTCGAACTCAAAACAATGTTGCGGATGTATTGGTTTATTTTAATCAAAAAGATGCGGGCAATATCAAAAGACCGGATGGTACTCGTTTTGAATATTCTGCCAACAAGCAAAAGAGTCTATTGCTCAAAGGCAATGTTAGGTTTGATTTAGAGCATGAATTAACATGGTCTATGATGAACAGCCGACATAAAGGATGGGAGCCTTTTGCCTCTAAACGGGATGAAATGACCTCGCCATCAGCGAGCGACGTTGAAAAATGGGGTTGGGATGAGGCTTGGAAGCGAAAGTTGGTTTATCGAAACCAAAAAGATCAAAGCTATAGCTTAGAATATCAGTATTTACCCAGTGACAATCCATGGGTGCAACTGCATGCGAAAATAGCCCAATCTCAAACCAAGCAGCATGATAAACGCCCAGACAGTGCCAGTAAGTTTCAGTCAGGTAATATGGGCAATGAGAGTTGGGTTGACTATAAAAACACCTTATTTGAACTAGAGAATGTCAGTACATTTGATACAGGTATGGTTGCACATACATTGAAAGTGGGTATGCAATTACAAAAGATGGTGCAACATGCATTACTTTTTGATAAAAGCAAACTGAACTCGGCAGAAATGAATTATGGTTATTATGAACCATACTACCTGCCTTCTGGCAGCCAAAAAATGAAAAGCGTGTATGTGATTGACGACATGAATGTCGGTTCGTTAACCATTAGTCCATCACTGCGCTATGATCATATTACCAATCAAGGATTTGGCAATAGAGCACAACGTTACAGCCAGACAGATCCAAGTTTTGGGCATGATTATCGTGCTAAACAATATTCAGGATGGTCACCTCGCTTGGGTTTATTTTGGGAGGCAACACCCAATATGGGTGTCTTTGCAAACATCAGTAAAACTTGGCGTGCGCCCAGGATTGATGAGCAATATGAAGTACAAGGTTTAGGTAGTTTAACGGGAAGTAGCCGTGATTTGAAATCGGAAAAAATGCTGGCTTTGCGTTTGGGTGCTGTTTTTAACTTTAAATCGATTGTCAGTGCGGACGATTCATTGCAAGTTCGAACCACACTGTTTCAAAATCAGGGTAAAGACGAAATATTCAAAAGAAGAGGGCAGTATTGTGAACCCAATACCACATGCCCAAAACCAATGGGTAATAACCGCAACTTAACAGATTATAAAATTAAAGGTTTTGAGATTGAATCTTTTTACGATAGCCAATATGTTTTTGCAAGTTTGGCCTATTCTCAACTGTCAGGTAAGCGGGATAATTCACCAAGAGACCCTTGGTTTGAGTCTAAGACATGGCTAACCGATATTCCACCCAGAAAAGCCACCAGTACTTTGGGTTTTAAAGTACCGAGTCTGAACTTGAGTGCAGGTTGGAGAGGGATGTATGTCAGAAGACAAGATCGTTCACCGGTAGATCATGATCCCAAAGCAGGGTCATGGGGATTACCAAAATCAAAAGGATATGCATTGCATGGTTTGTTTGCCGATTGGCTACCTTACGGTAAAAAAGGCCCCAAAGTTAATTTAACCATTGATAATTTGTTCAATCGAGAATACCGCCCTTATTTGGGAGAGGCGGTCTCTGGTACTGGGCGTGATTTTAAACTGAGTATTGCACAAACCTTTTAATGTAATGAAGTGTTAAATCGATGGAGAATACAGTCTTTTTTTGAATAATTGTTACAGTAAGATGGTATGATGCGTACAATTGTGCCGCAATACTGGATATGACATATTGCCGCAAGCGGATGCAAGGACTTAGGGATGTTTTCCTAAGTCCTTTTTTGTTGGATTTTGCCAAAGCAATAGATTGGGTCTACTGTGGTTGTGTTTGATTCGCACTTTTTGTTTCAAGGTGCCAAAGTAATTGTTAGTTGTGCGATTGTTATTGGTTTGATTTATTCTGTTAGAAAATGGTATCGGCGCATGCGGTTTATGCGTTCGGGTATTCATCAAGTTGACCAAATGCAAGGCATTGAATTTGAGTATTATTTGCAAGGTTTGTTTGAAAAAGTTGGATATTCGGCTTCTGTTACACAAAGCTCAGGTGATTTTGGGGCAGATTTAATCATTGAAGCCGATGAAAAAATTGTGATTCAAGCCAAACGCTACAGTGGCAATGTGGGTTTGGCTGCGGTACAAGAAATTTATGCTGCTAAAGCTTATTACCAAGCGGATGATGCTTGGGTGATGACGAACAGCCATTACACCAAAAATGCGAAACTATTGGCCAGCGCCTGCGATGTGCGACTGATAGATAGAAAAGAGTTAATGCAGTTCATTGATGATGTAAAACACAAATATTGAGCACCAAAGCCACCGACTGACTGGTGGCTTTGTTTTTTGATGCGTGAAAAAATAATTAACTTATTTTTCATGCCCGCTAACACCTTCTTTTTTGATGGGTGATGTTCGCATTACCGTACCCACTCAAGCGCTAACGGTACAATCTTTCATTTTAATATTGTCGGGTACTAAGTCCAGTCATTTTCTTAAAAAAAGCAGCAAAAGCACTGTCGTTAGCGAAACCGAGTGCCTCTGCAATCTGTGCCAGTGTTGCTGTACTGTGCAGCAATTCGATTGCTTTTAACAATCGCCATTGTTGACGCCATGCTTGGTAATTTAAACCGGTTTCTTTTTGAAAAATGCGGGTAATGGTTTTTTCACTGGCACCGATATATTGGGTTAACTCTTGTAAAGGTGGCGGTAGGGTAAACAAAAGCAATTTCGCCAAACGGCTGTCTTGTGGGTAGATTAACTGCATTGATTCTATTGTGGCATCTTCGATTTCATCCCAAAGCACATTGAGCCAGTTTCTTTCTCGAGACGAGCTTTGCCATGGACTGCCCCAGTTTGATAAAGCAATTTTTTCTAAAACCGCCTGCAGTAGTGGCGTACTAGACCAGATGGTGTGTTTTTTGGGCAGATGTGAAAAAACATGGGTATCAATATAAATAGATCGGTAGCCAACGACCTCATTAAGTGTTACCCGATGTTGGCAATAAGGCGGAATCCATGCCACTCGCTGTGGAGCTAAGATGGACATTTCATTGTTCAAAGTAATGCGCATGGTGCCACTTTTTGCAAAAAGCAGCTGTCCTTTTTGATGCAAATGTTCTCCTGAATCATGCTGAGCCAATTCAGAAGCAATGCCGATGATGGGTTCTTTCATTGCATCGGCATTAAATTGTGTTTGTGCACTGATGTAAGCCATCTTGTCCGATTTGATAAAGATTTTGTCTTTATTATGATAAAACGAAAGTGTATTTTAGCTTACGATTCATCTTTTTGAAAGTTTGAAGAAGATGAAACACGTTTTACCATTGTCCTTATTGATGGCATTGATGATGTTCCCACAGATTGTGGAAACCATATATAGCCCAGCCTTGCCAGCGATTGCCAATGCTTTTGTGGTCAGCGATGCTCAGGCAGGTCAAACCTTGTCTTGGTATTTTTTTGCGTTTGCCGTGGGGGTGGTGTTTTGGGGCTATTGCTGCGATATTTTGGGTCGCAGAAAAACCACGTTAATTGCCTTAACCGTATATGGCATCGCCAGTTTGTTGGCTTGTTATAGCCCGCATTTTACATTTTTACTGTTGTGTCGAATGTTAATGGCATTTGCCGCTGCCATTGGTTCTATTGGTACACAAACCATGATTCGTGATCGTCTTTCGGGCGATGCATTGCGCTATGTTTTTTCAAAAATGGGCATTGCCATGGCCATCAGTCCGATTGTTGGCTTAATCAGTGGTTCTATATTGGTGGATATGGGCAGTTACCAAGCTGTTTTTTGGTCTTTGGCAATTGTTGCTTGGGTTTTATTGATGTGGAGTGCGTTGGCATTGCCTGAAACCATGCCCGCTAATTATCAACGTCCTGCTTTTTGGCAAACTGCCATAGAAATGCTACAAGACAAAGTTATTTGGCAGGGAGTGTTGATGATTGGTCTATTGAATATTGCCTTGTTTTCGTATTATCAATTGGCACCATTTTTATTTTTAAAATTGGGCTTTGATACTGCTGCTTTTGGTTTTAGCGGGATTTTAATGGCTTTGGCAACACTATTGGGCGCGGTATTAAATCGCTATTGGATTCATCAGCAACTCAGTAGCCAAGTCATTATTCAAAGAGCTTGTGTCTTGCTTGCGTTTTCAAGCGTTTTGGTTTGGTTGTTGCAACAACACATTGTTTTTATTGTCCCTGTTATGGGGGTGGTCATGGCTTATGGTTTGGTGATTCCTAATGTTTTGGCACATGTTTTAAAAAATTACACGACCCGATTGGGCACTGCCGGCGCTTTATTGGGGCTTTGGTATTATTTGGTGATTGGCTTGGGTTTGACGCTGGTTGCCATGAGCCAGAA
>JASLBZ010000130.1 GCA_030146285.1 Neisseriaceae bacterium
ATGGATGCTTTTAAAGAGTTCACAGCAGCAAACAACTAAACAAAAACAACACACACATCAAAAAAAAACCGCCTTTATGGCGGTTTCCGATTTTAATGGCCTTCTTTTTTTAATAAGCTATTTTCAGTAGGATTCATTCATCAAGCATGGCAAGTTGTCGCCATGATGCTTATACAATTTTTTATGATGGCACAATCAAAACCATGCCATCCCACCATAGTGTGACTACGCCAAGACTGTGCTCAACAACACAGCCTAGATGATATTGATTGCCCAGAGCCCCTACCCACGCACGCGCTGCACGGCTTCTTTTAAGCGAGAGATATCATGACTGGCTAAAAAAGGCTGCACCATGGCGAATTGATCGGTGCTTAAATCGTAAATACGCAAGGCAAGCAATTCATCAATCACCTTTTGTTCAAACCGTTGCTTAATCACTTGCGCAGGGTTGCCTGCGACCATGGTATAAGGTGGCACATCATGGGTGACAATCGCACCCGCACCAATAACAGCACCCTCACCAATAGTCAGTCCCGGCATAATCATGGCACGCATCCCAATCCAAGCACCATCATGAATATGGGTATCGCCTTTGCCTTGATAAGATTCAATAACCGTTTGTGCAAAAGGATACAAACTTAACCAATCCATGCGATGGTTGTTGTTGCCACCCATTAAAATAACCACTTCAGGACCAATACAAACATAATCACCAATATACAATTGATCAATGGGCCAAGGCGATTGCCAAGCTTTTTTGCTAAATTCATCACCGTACAAATACCGAACCGCCGTTTGCTCAAACATCCCACTCCAAGCATCACTGTAATAACTGTGCTGCCCTTTGATATGAATATTGGGGTTTTTAACCCCCAAATGCAGCATTTCTACTTGAGACCAATGTTTGTTTTTTTCCATAGCAAGGCTTTCTCGTATTTGATTTGGCTTTATTTATATTGAATATTCTATATCATGACGGTAAATATCAAAAAAGCCAATCATTTGTTAGTTGATTGGCTTGTTTTGTTTTTATTTCAATTAAAAAACGTGTTTTAACCCTAAGCTCAATGCTGTTGCTTGGTATTTGTCATTGTGTTGCACTAAGGATTGACTGCCATCTTCTGCTGTCATGGTGCTATAGCTTTGTCCCAAACCTTGTCTTAACCAACCCACACTCATCACTGCGGTTGTGCGTTTGGATAAAGAATAGTCTGTACCCACAATTACTTGGTCGAACTTGGTATTGTTAATTTTGCCATAATTGCCCAGTGTTTTGATGTCATTTGCGTGTGCATAAGTGATCTTAGGTGTCCAAGCACCCATGGTATATGCGGCGGTTAATGCCAATTCCGTGCGTTTAACACCATCTTTGCGTGCAGCCAGATAGTGGCTCGCATCAATATTGTTATCTACCAGCATCTTGGCTTCGTCAGAAAGGTATTGCTCTTTCATTGTGTTACCCATGAACGTACCACGTATGCTGTTTAAACTATCGAAACCTTGGGTATATTGCACAGCACCAACCAACAACAAATTATTGGCATTGTAACCTGCTAACAATCGGTGTACTTGTGTGTTTTTGGCCGATTGTGCGTGGGTATCGATATTGGTACTTAAGGCATTTTTGTTATACAAACCAAAACCATATTTGGCAAAAAAACCACTGTTTTGATAAGCCACGCCTAAGAATGTCGCATCGGCACCTTTGTCGCTATCAATTTGGGTAAAACCATTTGCTGCACGGTTGGCTTTTGTGCTGTACATAACATTGCCACTGAAGCCATTCATATTGGGCGTATCATAACGAACAGATCCAGCCAAACGCAGTGCCACACGGTTAAAATGTCCCAAACCGTTGGTTGCCGTCCACCCCATCAAATCATATTCCCAAGGATCGATGTTACGCATATTGCTATCGAAAACATTGCGTAAATAACCGATTTTAACCGTGCCTGCATCCCCTTTTAGACCAATAAAGGTTTCGCGCGTTGACCAGCCTTTTCGATTGCCACCCAATGAAACAAATTGCTCAGATTGCCAAATGGTTTTTAAACCATTACCCAAATCTTCCTCACCCTTAAAACCAATTCTAGATGCATAATCCTGTACAACGGTATTGGTTTTGGAATCATTTTTATAAATCTCTTCCCCCAATGATTCTCGTTTGATGTTCTCAACGGCCAAGCCGCCTTTAATATGTCCATACAAAGTGACATCTGCACTGACAAACATCGGCACACCCAGTAATGCCAAAACCATTATTTTTTGTTTCATGTTGTTTTCCTCTTTGTTTTAAACTTTATAGATATCGACAGCTTATTGAATATGGCTCTATTGGCCATTGGGTACTACAATCAATGCCGCCTACCTTTTATTTGTAGGCAGCATTTCAACTCATTAATACAATTTTTTTTGTGGTGGGCCTGCAAAATTCAAAACACCAATGCTATTCATGTCTACTTCAATAATACTGGGGCCTTTCTTGCTGACTGCTGTGGCAATGATTTCTTTAAATTCAGCCACCGATGAAGCCAAGTAACTATCACAGCCCATCGACTCGCCCAGTGCTTTATAGCTTGGCGTATGCAATTCGTTATAGTATTGACGGCCACCAAAATAGTTATCCTGAATACCACGCATCACGCCATAACCTTTGTCATTCATCACCAACAAAATCATGTTCAGGTTTTCTTGTACCATCGTCGCAATTTCACCAATGCCCAACATCAGCCCGCCATCGCCAACCAAAGCGACCACTTTTTTATCTGGATTCGCGACAGAAGTACCAATGGCATGTGCCAAGCCCAAACCAATCGCTCCTGCCAAAGAATGAATATTTTGCAATGGCTTTTCAACAGGGAATAAGCGACTGCCCCAGGTGCTGCCTGACATGGTGATATCACGAACCAAGATGCCATCGCTTGGCAAAGCATCGCGCAAATCAAAGCAAATATCAGCATAAGGCCCCAATTGTTCTGATAGCTTCGCCACTGCGGTTTCTTTGGCTGCTTTAATTTGAACGTCATACTCAGCATTGACTTTGCTGTGTTCACCTAAACCTTGGATTAATTGCTGCATCGCGTCTTTGGCATCGGCACAAATAAAGTGCTTCACTGAGTAATTGCGTTGCTGTGCAATCGGATTGGCATCGATTTGGATTAATTCTTCTGGAAACTTCACGCTGTATGTTTTGGTTTCATTGCTGCGCAAACGTGAACCAATCACCAAAGCCAAGTCTGCATTGGCCAACAATGCTTCCACCGATTCTGCATTGTGAAATGCGCCCAAACTTCGTGGGTGGCTGTCTGGCAAAACACCTCTAGCATGGGTTGATGACACAACTGGAATGCCTAAGTCCGCCAAGGCTTTAACTTCTTCTACGGCATCAAGACAACCACCACCAATCCACACGATTGGGCGCTTGGCTTGTTTGACTTTTTCAATCAACTGCTGCATATCATCGGCATCGCTTGCTGGTAATCTCATGGCACCAACGGGTTTTAATTCATTGGGCAAATCAATCAAGGCAGCCTGAACATCGATTGGGATTTCCACGCTGACAGGTCCCATAGGCACGGTGGTAGCCACACGAATGGCTTCACGCACAATACCAACTGCATTTTCAGGACTGTTAATGCGATACGCTGCTTTGCTGGCAGCTTTTAAAAATGTTAATTGGTCTTTGGCTTCATGGATAAAGCTGGCATCTCGATCTAGGTATTCTCGCTCAACTTGACCGGTTAAATGCAAAACAGGACTGGCAGCATTGCATGCTTCAATCAAAGAACCAATGGCATTGCCTGCACCAGCACCTGTGCTCGTTAATGCCACGCCTAGGCCTTCAAAACGGGCATGTGCATCGGCCATGGTCAGGCAACCTGCTTCACCTCGGGCGCAAATAAAATCAATTTTCTCACGCCGACCAATGGCATCGGCAATTGGTAAATTGTGAATGGAAATCACACCATAGATATTTTTAACTTGGTGTTCTTCTAATAAACGGGCAATCGCCTCACCTACGGTTACTTTTGTTGTCATTATATTTATCCTCTTTTTTCTCAATCACACCAAGTATTGGGCGTTTCATTTAAACCAATAAAAATACTTTTTTGTTGCATATACGACAGAATACCAAGGCGGCCTTTTTCACGGCCAATGCCGCTTTCTTTAAACCCACCAAATGGCGTTGCTATCGAAAATTTCTTGTATGTATTTACCCAAACCGTGCCCACATCTAAACATCGAGCCAGCTTCCAAGCACGGCGATAATTTTCAGTCCAAATGCCAGCCGCTAAGCCATACATGCTGTCATTGGCTTCTTGAATCAATGTTTCTTCATCAGAAAAACGCAATACCACCAAAACAGGTCCAAAAATTTCTTCTTGGCAAACACTGTCGGTGTTTTTTAGGCCGGTGATAATCGTTGGTTCATAAAAACTGCCTTGTGCCAATTTGCCTTCTGTAATGCGCTTGCCACCTGCGGCAATTTTTCCACCTTCGCTAATGGCTTGCTGTACATAACGGTCCACACTTTCCAAATGCTTTTCATTAATCAACGAACCGATATGCACACCAGCATCTTCAGGATGCCCTACGCGAAGCTTTTGGGTTTTGGCAATCAGTTTTTCTAAAAACGCATCATAAACACGGTCATGAATAAACAACCGAGAACCCGCAATACACGCTTGTCCTGCGGAGCTGAAAATGCCATAAATCACACCATTAACCGCAATATCAATATCCGCATCTTCAAAAACAATGGTGGGTGATTTGCCACCAAGCTCTAACGAGGTGGTGATTAATCGCTCTGCTGCAATATGCGCCAATTGTCGACCTGTATTGGTGCCGCCGGTAAAGGATATTTTTTTAACTAATGGGTGTTTGACTATCGCATCTCCCACCACCGAGCCCTTACCAGGCAAAACACTCAGTAATCCTTTGGGCAAACCAGCTTCTTCAAAAATCTTCGCCAACGCCAATGCAATCAATGATGTGGCTTCTGCTGGTTTAACAATCACTGCATTACCGCCTGCAATGGCAGGAACAATCTTTTGAATTTCCGACGCAATCGGTGAATTCCATGGCGTAATGGCAGCAATCACGCCCAAAGGCTCATAAACACTCATGGTTAAAGTATCTTGTGCTCTTTGATTGGTAAAATCACTGTCCATCGTCTCCAAACTTGATGCGATATACCGTGTTGTCGCAATTGCGCTGGCAACCAAGGCTGCTGT
>JASLBZ010000143.1 GCA_030146285.1 Neisseriaceae bacterium
ATAATATTGGGTTGGTTCTTGGGTAAAGTGCTTTTTATTATTTTAATGAGTTTAAAACTTGAAAGCACCTCCTAAAACAAGGATAATTTGCACGTTAATGAATCAATTGTTAAAACAGTTACAAGGTAGTGGTTTTAATGGTTATTTCTTTCGGGATATTTCCCTTGGTATTGAAAATATAAAATTAGGTTAATCAATGACTTCTAAACTAGCTAATGCTATCCGCTTCTTGTCGATGGACGCAGTCCAAAAAGCCAACTCAGGTCACCCAGGTGCGCCCATGGGCATGGCAGAAATGGCGGAAGTATTGTGGACACAGTTTTTACAACACAACCCGAACAATCCGCAGTTTGCTAACCGCGACCGTTTCGTGTTGTCAAATGGTCATGCTTCTATGTTGTTATACAGTCTATTGCATTTGACTGGTTACAACTTAAGCATTGAAGACTTGAAAAATTTCCGCCAATTCAAAAGCAAAACCCCGGGCCATCCTGAATACGGTTATACCGAAGGCGTTGAAACCACGACGGGTCCACTAGGACAAGGCATTGCCAATGCAGTGGGCATGGCTTTGGCTGAGCGCATTATGGGCAGTGAATTTAACCGCCCAGGTTTGGACATTGTTGATCACCACACTTATGCGTTTGTGGGCGATGGTTGCTTAATGGAAGGTGTTTCTCACGAAGCGGCTTCTTTGGCAGGTACGTTGGGTTTGGGTAAGTTGATTGTTTTATACGATGACAACAATATCTCTATCGATGGCGTTGTGGATGGCTGGTTTACTGAAAACATTCCTGAGCGCTTTGAAAGCTATGGCTGGCACGTTGTATCAGGTGTTGATGGCCATGATGTCAAAGCCATTGCCGATGCCATGAATGCTGCACAAGCACAAAGCAGCAAACCCAGTATTATTTGCTGCAAAACCACTATTGGTAAAGGCTCGCCTTCTAAAGAAGGCACTGCTGCAACACATGGTAGCCCATTGGGTGATGATGAAATCGCAAAAACACGCCAAAGCTTGGGTTGGGATTTTGCTCCATTTGAAGTACCCGCTGATGCTTATGCTGGTTGGGATTGCAAAGCCAAAGGCGAAAAGATTGAAAGCGCTTGGAATGATGTGTTTGCCAAATACCAAGCACAATTTCCAGAATTGGCAGCCGAGTTTTTACGCCGCATGGCAGGTGAATTACCAGTTAATTTTGATGCCCATGTTAAGGCAGCCTTAAACGAAGTATGTGATAAAGCACAAACCATCGCCACTCGTAAAGCCAGCCAAAATGCCATTGAAGCGATGGCAGCGGTATTGCCTGAATTGGTGGGCGGCTCTGCCGATTTAACGCCATCAAACTTGACTAATTGGTCAAAATCAAAAGCATTAACGGCGACTGAAGGTGGCAATTACATTCATTATGGCGTGCGTGAATTTGGCATGGCTGCCATTATGAATGGCATGACATTGCATGGCGGTGTGCGTCCATTTGGTGCGACATTCCTTATGTTCAGTGAATATGCACGCAATGCACTTCGCATGGCGGCGTTGATGAAAATCAATCCGTTGTTTGTCTTTACCCATGACTCAATTGGTTTGGGTGAAGATGGCCCAACGCATCAACCAGTAGAACAAATTGCTACTTTGCGCATGATTCCAAACATGGCAGTATGGCGCCCATGCGATACGGCAGAATCATTGGTTGCTTGGGCTGAAGCGTTAAAAGCCAAAGACCATCCAAGCACCTTGATTTTTAGTCGTCAAAACTTGCCTTTTGTGGCGCGTTCTGAAGCACAGTTGGCAAACATTGCCAAAGGCGCTTATGTGTTAAAAGCCAGCGACAAAGCAGCACAAGCAGTGATTCTGGCAACAGGCTCTGAAGTGGAAATCGCTTTGGTGGCACAAGCTGACTTGGCTGAGCAAGGCATTGCTGTGAACGTGGTGTCTGTTCCTTGTACCAATATCTTTGACAAACAAGACAAAGCATACCAACAAAGTGTATTGCCTAAAGGTTTACCACGTGTTGCTGTTGAAGCGGGCGTGAGTGACTTCTGGCGCAAATACGTTGGCTTGGATGGTGCTGTTGTGGGGATTGATCACTTTGGTGAATCTGCGCCTGCTAAAGTATTGTTTGAAGAGTTTGGCATGACGGCTGTTGCAGTTGCTGATGCGGTAAAATCAGTATTGTAAATCGTATTTTAGTACACGATAAAATGAAAACAGCTAACCAATCGGTTGGCTGTTTTTTATTGATGCTGGTGTCACTTTGCTTGTTGGCTTTGGGCGAGATAGCCATCAATTAAAGGTTGTAGGTTTGCAGCACCTGCGACGATTTTATCGTTGCCAATACCGTCCCATAATATGTATTGGTTCTGAATGGCTTGTTGATAAGCCCAATGTGCAATATGTTGGGTACGGTCTTGATTGCCTAAGAAGCCCATTGTGGTTAGTTCATGAGTGATGGTGGCGTTGTGGGTATTGTTTCGTGTTATCCAGTCACGTACAAATTGGGCTGAAGCCAAGAAATTGCTTTTTTGGCTATTGCATTTGCTGTCGGCTAAGACAAAATTATGCCCAGTATCCGAAGGGTATAAAGACCATGGGATAAAGTGGTCAACAGCCATATGGTTTTTTTTAAATGTTTTTTGGCAGTAGAAGCATTTGGCTTCTTGTAAGTCGAATAAAAAATGGGATACGTTTGTGAGCTGATTCCGGGTGCTGGCAAACATGAAATGTTCAAGATTCGGTAAATCCCCCAAAGTTTCGATGTTGGTTTTGTTTTGACGAATATAATCTATCCAGCGTTTCTGGCATAGCTCTTCAATAATTTCACTAAATTGCCTTAAACAGTACATTACTTGAGGAAGCAGTATGAGCTGTGAGTCTGATGAATCATAATGGTATAAAAATTCAAAGTTTTGTTTGTTGATGTTTTGTAAGTACTGGGCTGGCATTCTTTTAATGATTCCAGCAATGTGTTTATTTAGGTTTTGCCATTCCTTTGTTTGGCTCCTTAAGGCTGCCAGTGTTTTGTATTTTTGTTTTGCGTTGTCTATGGCATTGATAATGGCAGCTTGTTGGCCAGAATTTTGCTGTAAAATCAAAGATTTTTGATTGCCATTAATATTGAATTGTATGGGCAGTACCTGTTGCCAATACAATTGAATAAACTTTTCAGCAATATCATGGTAATCCAGTGTGAGTGGTTCTCCTGTATCTTGGCCATTCTCAATGGCTAGGCGAGCCAGACTGATTAATAAAGCAAACTTATACGTACTGGTAAAGCTACCATATTGCAAAATTTGTTGAATCTGCTTTAAGAATTTTAGCTGTGCTGTTGGCGTTGGAATAAGATAGGGCATATGTTACCTTTTTTGGAGAATGACATTCAGCCATTCTTCTTTACTTTTATTGGGTCGCTGATCAGTA
>JASLBZ010000171.1 GCA_030146285.1 Neisseriaceae bacterium
AACCCTGATTGATCGCGGCGAGCGACATGTCGGCTGCGTCGCTTCTCGCCGAGTTTGACTCGCACGGTGGCTTGCATGTTGTGGCTTTCCTAGCTAAATATACTCAATACAAATACTTTTTTGGTAGCTCAATTTTGAAATTCTTGGCTGGTAGATTCATAGCCATCATTGCTTCGCAGAGACTTCGTTTTCACAGTGAATGATTGTTGGCACTGAACTGTATTCCAAGAGCGGATCAATGCTCGAGTAACCCTAGTACCAGACAAAGGCATATCAGCATCAATCACATTTAATATCCGATGGCTTTGGCCATTGCTTGGATTGCCATGCATGAAGTCTAATGACCCAATGAGATTGGTGTATTTGGGCTTCCTTAGCATCCGTCTTTTTAAGTCGCACATTCTCTTGTTCTAACTCACACGTACGTGTCATCAGCAATCATTCATTCCCGCGAATTTAGAGCGCCATTTGTAATAGCTTGCTGAGCGAATACTATGCTCACGACACATTTGTGGCACTGGGATGCCACTTTTAGCTTGCTTCAAAATGGCGATGATTTGAATGCCTGTGAATTAAGATTGTTTCATTACAGAACCTACTGCGCATGGCTGACGAGAAAATTCTACTGTTGGCTCCTGGTATTTTTAGGGGATTACCTCAAGGCATTGACTAAAAAACAATATACTTGCTTGCCAAAATCACCACAAAATCATTATTTATCTCTATAAATCAGTCAACTCCATATATACAAAGCCTGGTGGTGACTCAATCGTTTTCATATTAAACCATGTGCGTATGCATATAAGTTAAATGATTGTTTTTCAGAATATGAGAATGATTTAATTTAAATATTATTCTCGTATTTTGGTAATAATATTTGTATAGTGTTTTTTATTTTGTTACTTTTGAAAATAAGAAAAGGGCGGTTTTTTATGAATAGCTTAAATAAATCTTTGAGTATATTGTCTTATATGTATTCTTGTGATGGGCCTGTCACGCCGCAAGCCATTTCTAAAGATTTGAATATTCCCATTTCTACAGTTTATCGATTGTTGTCTATTCTTAAAATGTGGGAATTTGTAACTTATTCTCAGCAGTATGGCGCTTATTGTGTTGGTGCACAGAGTTTGAAGATTTTGACGCAATACCATGAACAAAGCTTGCTGGTTAAAACCACTGAACCTGAGTTGATTCATTTGGCAAAGGGCACAAAAGAAACCGCTGCCATATTGACTCACAATGTTCGTGAAACCATTTGTGTGAATATGATTGAATCAGAACAGGCTTTGCGATGCTCTTTTGTGATGGGCAAAGGCAATACGATTTTGCGTGGTGCCAGTGCCAAAACCTTATTGGCTTTTCGAGATGAGGCTTACCAAGAAATGGTATTCGATGCACACAGTAAAACATTGAATCTGGATGCGAAAGAAAAGCTGATTACCGATTTGCAAAAAATTCGTGAGCAAGGGTTTGGCTATTCTTTGGGTGAAATTGATGATGGGGTATTGGGTGTTTCGGCCCCCATTTTTAAAAACAATGAATTAATGGCTGTTGTTTCTGTTATGGCGCCTGTATTTCGTGCTCTTGAAAACAAAGAGAGGTTAATCACCTTAACCCAAGATGCCGCAAGCAATATGACCAAATTAATGAATGGAGAGTAAAAATGTTGGTAAAAGATTTTTTATGGGATGGAAGGGTGGATGGTGACAGTACCGAGCACCATCGCATGCATCAGCTCATGAATAAAACAGATAAAGCTCGATTTTCCATTATCGGATTTGCTTCTGATGAAGGTGTTCGACGCAATAAAGGTCGCGTTGGTGCAATGAGTGCACCAAATGCCATTCGCAAACAATTGGCCAATCTACCCATTCATGATGCTATTTCCATTGCCGATCAAGGCAATATCCAGTGCCATGGTGAAGACTTGGAAACTGCACAAGCTTGCTTAAGCGATGCGGTTGCAAAAACGTTAGAAAATGGACAAATGCCGATTGTTTTGGGTGGTGGGCATGAGGTTGCTTTTGGTAGTTTTGGCGGTATTTTCAAATACATTCAAAGCCATGAAGCCGGAAAGAAAATCGGCATTATTAACTTTGATGCCCACTTTGATTTACGTGAAGAAGCCATTGCGACTTCCGGTACGCCATTTTTACAGGCTGCCCATTTGTCACAACTGCACCAACAGCCATTTTCCTATTTGTGTTTGGGCGTTGCCAAGCACAGCAATACCAAAGTTTTATTTGATACTGCGAACCGTTTGGGCTGCTCTTACTTAAATGACAGCGAAACCAACCTTGCCAATCTGCCTCATGTTTTATCGGTACTTGATGCATTCTTAGCTTCGGTTGATTGCGTGTATGTGACCGTGGATTTAGATGTTTTTGCAGCGCCCATTGCGCCAGGAGTGAGTGCACCTGCGGTAAAAGGCATTGATTTGGCGACATTTGAAGCGATTTTCAGCCACATTCAACAAAGTAAAAAGATCCGATTATTGGACATTGCTGAATGCAATCCCAAGTTTGATATTGACAATAGAACGGCAAAACTTGCTGCTTATATTGTTTACCAGTATGTATTTGCATCAGAATAATGTGAATGAACACAACAATAAAGACACAGAAATAGAGGATTATTATGGCTTTCCAATTAGATGCTTTAAGCACATTGTTTTTAACCGTTATCTGCTTGCTCTTGGGCATACATTTTAAAAAGAGAATTTCGTTACTGCAAAAATTCTGTATCCCATCGCCAGTGATTGGTGGTTTTTTGGTGAGCATTTTGGTTTGGGGATTGAAGTCTCTAGGCGGTGTGCAATTTACATTTGATACCAGCATGCAAAGCTTTTTAATGGTTGCCTTTTTTACCACCGTTGGTATTGATGGCAGTTTTAAGATTTTAAAAACAGGCGGTAAATTGTTGTTTGTCTATTTGTTAATTTGCTGGTTTATTGCGATTTTCCAAAATACATTTGGCGTGGCATTGGCATCTGCCTTGGGCATTCACCCTGTAATTGGTGTGATGGCAGGAGCGGTATCTTTAACAGGTGGGCATGGTGGTGCTGCTGCATTTGGTAGTATGGCCGAAGGTTTGGGCGTACAGTCTGCCACTGTTGCCGCGATTTCAGCCGCAACATTTGGTTTGATTGCTGGCAGCTTATTGGGTGGCCCTATTGCGAGTTTCTTGATTCGAAAACACAATATTAATATTCAAGCCGACACCAAAGTGAAATCACAATCAGTCACAGAAACCGTTTTGGGGAAAATTGAAAATATCGATGCCCATGCATTCTTAAAAACCTTGGGTTTGATTTTGGGTATTATGGTACTTGGACAGTTACTTTCGGGTCAGTTTACTAAATTAACAGGTTTTTCATTGCCAAGTTATGTGGGTGCCATGATTGTGGCCATCGTGATTCGCAACATCAATGATTATGTTCATCTGTTTAAAATCAATGAGCAATCAGTGGGTTTATTGTCTGAGGTTTCTTTGGGTCTATTCTTAACCATGGCGATGATGTCATTGAAGATTTGGGAGTTGCAAAGTATTGCCTTACCGTTATTTGCTATTTTGTTTTTACAAGTTTCGGTGCTGGTTTTAATGGTTGTTTTTGTTGTGTTCCGCATGCTAGGCAAAAATTACGACGCTGCAATTATGTGTTCAGGCTTGATGGGGCATGGACTAGGTGCAACGCCAAATGCCATGGCCAACATGACGTCTGTTTGTGAACGCTACAACTTAACTTCTGCAAAAGCATTTATGATTGTGCCTTTAAGTGGAGCGGTGTTAATTGATATCGTGGCGATTCCTTACCACACTTGGTTGATTAACTTCTTTACCCATTAACCCAAAGACTTGTCGGTTAAACAACCCCAATCCCTTACCTTGCAAATGGTAGGGGATTTTCCCAAGTAAAAACACACGTTTTGTTTATTTTATAGCGAATAAAATGATATGCCTTTTTTTAATGTAAATGAGATTGCTGCCGTACCTTGGAAAAATGGCCAAGGCATCACCCGAGAAATAGTCTGTGAGAAAGATGAGCACGAAAAGATTCTGTATCGCATCAGTGTGGCGGATATTCAGGTGGACAGTGCATTTTCATGTTATGAAAACATCGATAGAAAACTGAGTATTTTGCAAGGCAACGGGGTGAAATTATTTAAGGACTCAGGCAACCTCATGCTGACTCAAAATACAGGTTATTTTGGCTTTTCTGGTGATGAATCGATTTTCTCAGAACTCATATTAGGGCCAGTTCGTGATTTTAATGTCATGGTGAATCCCGCTTGCTTTCAATCTGAAGTGCATTTTCACCAAGCAAGTGGCAGCATGAAAAGCA
>JASLBZ010000172.1 GCA_030146285.1 Neisseriaceae bacterium
TCCCCCGTGGACAAAGAAAAAATCATCACCACCATTGTTGACTTTTGCTTGCGAGGCGTCAGTAAATCATAACAATCCATAAAATCACAAAGGAGAGAGAACATGAGCGAATTGCAAACCGGTGCTTTTCAAGATTTGGCCATTCATGCCAGCCACTGCTATGGTTGTGGACCCAATCACCCCAGCGGCTTACACATTAAGAGCCATTGGGACCAAGACGGCATTCATGCCATAGCCAAGCACACACCCCGCGCTGAATTCATGGGTTGGCCAGGTTTGGTTTATGGTGGGTTTTTGGCCATGCTTGTGGATTGCCATTCAAACTGGACCACAATGGCCTACCACTACCGCCAAGAAGGTCGAGACATTGGTACGGCACCATCGATTGATTGCGTGACAGGCGAACTGAAGATTCGTTATTTAGCACCGACACCCATGGGCAAAGAGCTCACATTAAAAGCCCATGTAGAAGGTGAAGTTGGCAAAAAAAATAAACTCATCTGTGAAATTTGGTGTGATGGCCAAGTCACTGTGCGTGCTGAGTCTATTTTTATCCGCGTGAACATAGACCAATTGCAAGTCAGCTAAAACTGAATTGTACTGTCCTTTTTAAAAATCCTATTTTTGAACCTAACATTCAAAAATAGGATTTTTTGTTTTTATCTTAAGAATATTGAACCAAGTTTGAATATTCAAGGTCAATAAACTTTCAAACTTCGATTTTTAATCAAAAATACTTTAAACGTCGTTTTTTTGTGCACAGTTATATTGTATTTATAAAATATTAATTTCTACAAAGCAAATGCATAGCCAGCATAACAAACGAGGATAAAACAAAAAAAAATTAGTAATATTAATCTATTACATTAATAAAACTTTTTGTTTTATTAACTGAATAATTTATGTTATTAACATAAATTATCAATTTTAAAGATATAATAATCAAAATAATTAAATCATCATTCAAAAGACGAAAATCATGAACAAAACATTTAATTTAGACTTACTGCGAACCTTTACTGTCATTGCTGAAACAGGCAGCTTCACCACAGCATCCACCAAACTCAGTTCGCCACAATCGACCGTGAGCCAAAAATTAGCTCGCTTAGAAGAATTCACCCACCAAAGACTCATTGACCGCAGCCATCGCAATATTGCTTTAACGCCAGCGGGTGAAAAATTATTGGTTTTTGCAAAAAAAATGCTCAAAACCAATGATGAGGCATTGCAAGTGATGTCTGGTATTGTGGTCATCTATACTTTGCGTATTGGTTTATCCGAAGATTTACCCATGCATGAAATCACCACGGCACTTGCCGATTTGCTGCGCGCCCACCCACACATGAAATTCAATGTTACCAATGGTATCAGCGCTGATTTACAGCACCGTTTTGACAATGGTGAATTGGATTTGATTGCAGTCAAACAAAAGAAAAATGGCCGCAAAGGAAAATACAAAATTTCCGACAATCTGGTTTGGTTAGATAGTTTAGAAAACCCATCAGCCAATCACAGCCCAGTACCATTGGTTTCATTCCCAGCTCGTGGACTGTATCGCATCGACATGATCGAAAATCTGGATGCCAAAGGTTTGCCATGGCGAGTGACTTACACCAGTTCAAGCTTAACGGGTGTACAAAGTGCCGTTTCTCAAGGCTTAGGCATCAGTTTATTGCCTCTTCGCAATAAGCTGCCTGAACACAAAGTTTTGTCTGAAGCAGATGGCTTTCCAACAGTCAATGACATTGAAACGGTGATTCACTTCAACGAAGATTCCAAACACGTTATCGAAGTTGCAGAATCACTGATTCAAGTTTTGAAAAAATCCAATGACGAGCATCCTTTGTAATTCATGCTCTCTCAAAATCAAACAGGACGCTAACGCGTCCTGTTTGATTTTGATATTCACAGTCTTACTTGTATATTTGATCGAAAATAGCACCATCATCAAAAAAGCGTTTTTGAGCTTGCTGCCAACCACCAAAAGCATCTGTGATGTTCACCAGCGTTAACTTTGGGAATTGTTTTTGGTATTCGTCTTGAATCTTAGAATTAATGGGTCGATAGTAATTCTGAGCAATAATACGCTGTGCAGGATCACTGTATAAATATTCCAAATAGGCTTTGGCGATTTCTTCTTTACCGGTCTTTTTGGCAACACTGTCGACAACTGCTACTGGCGGCTCACACAAAATAGACAACGATGGTGTAATGATTTCAAAATCATGACCTGCCTCTTTTAATGCCAGATAAGCTTCATTTTCCCAAGCCAATAACACATCACCCAGCTCTCTTTTGGTAAAGCTGATGGTTGAACCTCTTGCACCTGTATCCAAAATTGGTACATTTTTATACAGCTGGCTTACAAAATTCTGTGCAGCCTCATCGCTGCCCCATTTGTTTTTGGCATAAGCCCAAGCAGCCAAAAAATTCCAACGTGCACCACCTGATGTTTTGGGATTCGGGGTAATAACCCCAATGCCATCGCGCACCAAATCATCCCAATCTTGGATGTTTTTCGGGTTGCCCTTTCGTACCAAGAATACAATCGTCGAAGTATAGGGCGTGCTGTTATTGGGCAATGATTGCTGCCAATTCGGATTTAATAATTCACGCTGCTGATTCAATGAGTCAATATCACCCGCTAATGCCAAAGTGACCACGTCGGCTTGTAAGCCATTACGCACAGCTAAAGCTTGCTTTCCAGAACCGCCATGCGACTGGTCAATACTCACTTTTTGAGCTGTTTTTTGCAACCAGTACTCAGAAAACAGCTCGTTATAAGCTTGATACAACTCTCGTGTTGGGTCATACGATACATTCAGCAAACTCACTTGATCAGTGGATTTAACTTCTTTTTGATTGCAAGCTGCCAATACCAAAACCAGTGGCAACCACAATAAATATTTTATTTTGCTCATGTCTTGATTCTCCAAAGTAGAAATTCACTATAGCAAGCACCTTTATCAAACCAAAAGACTGTTATGAAATAACTAAAAAACAAAATATGCTATTGAATTTTTTAAAACAAAAAAAGCCTGCACATAGGCAGGCTTTGCAATAAGACATGGGTTTAACGCAAAAATGGGTTGTGTTTTTTCTCATGACCGATTGTGGTCATCGGTCCATGACCCGGAATCACTCGGGTACTATCTGGCAATGCCCACAATTTGGTTTTGATGTTGTGAATCAAATCTGCATGGTTGCCGCGTGGAAAGTCTGTACGCCCAATAGACTCTTTAAACAAAACATCGCCTGCAATCAACAATTCATTCTTCGCGCTGTAAAAAACCACATGCCCTGGTGTATGACCAGGCACATAAATCACTTCAAATGTTTCATGGCCAACCTGCAATTGCTCACCCTCTTCTAACCATGAGTCTGGCGTGAAAACAGGGCTAATGGGAAACTGATATGATTTTGTGATTTGTGGTAATTGCTGAATCCAAAAATCATCGTCTTTATGAGGGCCTAATACCGGCACTTTATGATGCTCTAAAAGATTCACCACACCACTAACATGATCAACATGGCCATGTGTTAACCACACCCCCACCAAATTCAAGCCTTTTTCTTGGATATAAGCCAAGATTTCAGGTGCACTGCCGCCCACATCGGTCAAAACCGCTTCATTGGTCTGATCACACCATTGCAAAGTACAATTTTGTTGAAAAGGTGTCACGGGAATAATTTCAAATTGAAGTGCCATGCTTTATCCTTATTATGTGTTCATTGTGATTGTGCATAAAAAATCGCTGCTTGAATCATAGCTTCAAACAGCGATTTTGTTAACTCAATGATTAATGACGGAAGTGACGAACACCTGTCAATACCATTGCCATGCCATGTTCATCGGCTGCATCAAAAACTTCTTGGTCACGCATAGAACCACCTGGATGGATAATTGCTTTAATGCCTTGCTCTGCAATCACATCAATACCATCACGGAATGGGAAGAATGCGTCTGATGCTGCAACAGCACCTGCCAATGTAAATTGACCATCTTCTGCTTTGCGAGCAGCAATGCGAGTCGAATCAACACGGCTCATTTGGCCTGCGCCAATACCGTAGGTTTGTCCTTCTTTACAGAACACAACCGCATTTGATTTCACATACTTGGCTACTTTCCAAGCAAACATCAAATCAGCCCACTCTTGTTCTGTTGGTTGGCGTTTACTCACCACTTTTAAATCTTCACGTTTAACGCGGTAGATATCAGGGGTTTGTACCAACAAACCACCACCAACACGTTTCATTTCAAAGCGGTTTGCACCCGCTTGCAAAGGCACTTCTAGCACACGAACGTTTTTCTTTTGTGCAATGATTTCTTTGGCTTTATCGGTGAATTTAGGCGCCATCAACACTTCTAAGAATTGACCTGTTACCGCTTCAACGGTTTCAGCATCCACTTCACGGTTAAAGGCAATAATGCCACCAAAAGCACTGGTCGTATCAGTTGAGAATGCCAAGCGGTAAGCATTCAAAGCTGTATCAGCAACAGCAACACCACATGGGTTTGCATGTTTTACAATCACACAAGCTGTGTCTTCAAATGCTTTAACGGCTTCCCAAGCAGCATCCGCATCGGCGATATTGTTGTAAGACAATTCTTTGCCTTGCAATTGCACATAATGAGATAGGCTGCCTGCAGCAGGATACAAATCACGGTAAAACGCTGCTTGTTGGTGTGGATTCTCACCATAACGCAAATCTTGTACTTTGGTGAATTGTGAGTTTAAGCTTTCAGGGAACATTTCCAAAGCTGGCTCACCAGCTAAAGTGCTGTCATCAACGCTGGTTAAATAATTGCTAATCATGCCATCGTAAGCAGCTGTATGCGTGAATGCTTTGCGTGATAAATTAAAACGGGTTTTGTCTGATAACTGGGCTTGGTTTTCTTCTAGTTCTGCAATGATTTTGCTGTAATCTGAAGCATCCGTAACAATCGCAACATGTTTCCAGTTTTTCGCTGCAGAGCGAACCATGGTTGGGCCACCAATATCGATGTTTTCAATGGCATCTTCTAAGGTACAACCTGGCTTGGCAATGGTCGCTGCAAATGGGTATAGATTCACACACACCAAATCAATATTGCCAAT
Organism: Neisseriaceae bacterium; assembly: GCA_030146285.1. GTDB lineage: Bacteria > Pseudomonadota > Gammaproteobacteria > Burkholderiales > Neisseriaceae > JASLFS01. The sequence continues at coordinate 5,100 of JASLBZ010000172.1, forward strand.
TTCATGCTCAGCCATTTTTTCAACGTGGCTTTGCAAATCACGACGACCTAAAATACCGCCATGAATTTTAGGATGCAATGTTTTCACACGACCATCCAACATCTCCGGGAAACCTGTGTAATCTGCAACTTCAATCACAGGCACGCCTGCATCAGCTAACAATGTTGCCGTACCACCTGTTGAAAGCAACTCCACACCTTGAGCATGCAATGCTTTAGCAAATTCAACAACACCATTTTTATCTGACACACTAAGCAGTGCGCGTTTAACCGCAACCATATCAATTCCTTTTGTTTAAAAAATCCTACAACAAATCGTATTGCAACATCTTTTTGCGCAGTGTATTGCGGTTCAAGCCTAAGATAGCAGCTGCTTTGGTTTGATTGCCGTCACACTCTTTTAAAACCACCTCTAAAAGTGGTTTCTCCACGCGCGATAACACCATTTCATACACATTACACGGCTGTTCACCGCCTAAATCTGTAAAGTATTGTTGTAAGCTTTGCTCAATACTTTGGCCGATTAAATCGACTTGATCATTCATTTACAGCTCCTACTTAACTTTGTTATCAACCATCAAGATGCTTTTGCATACGTTGGCCAAACCGACAAATCCATTTGCTTATCATGCAAATAGGCTTTGAGTGTGGCTAACTGCTCATGCGCACTGTCTTGTTGATTGATTATTTTGCTCATTGCTTTGCCATCAGCAAAAACATGTAAATACCACCCAATGTGCTTACGTGCGATGCGCGTTCCCATTAATTCACCATAAAACTGATGAATACTGGCAATGTGGTTCAAAATCACCTCAATGATTTCGCTCACTGCCAACGGCTCTGGTAAAACGCCATGCTTTAAATAATGTACAACATCACGAAAAATCCAAGGTTGCCCTTGTGCGCCGCGACCAATCATGACCCCATCGGCCAATGTATCATCCAATACTTGGCGGGCTTTTTTTGAATCAGTAATATCCCCATTGACCCAAATAGGCAACGAAGTTTCTTGTTTCACACTGGCAATCAAATCATAGCTCGCATCACCTTTGTACATCTGTGTGCGTGAGCGTCCATGAATCGCCAATGCTTGAATGCCTGCTTTTTCTGCCAACTGGGCGATGGTGGGAATATTCAAATGCTCATCATCCCAGCCCAATCGGGTTTTCAATGTCACCGGAACATCCACAGAAGCCACAACAGCTTCTAGAATGTCGGAAACCAAGCCTTCATCTTTTAATAGTGCGCTGCCAGCCAAAACATTACATACTTTTTTAGCAGGACAACCCATATTGATATCAATAATTTGTGCGCCATTGGCAACATTTTGTTGTGCTGCCCACGCCAAACTTTCTGGGTTGGTTCCTGCAATTTGCACCGAAATAATGCCCTCTTCGCCACGATGGTCTAAGCGAGATAAGGTTTTGCTTGTTTGTTGTAAGCTTGGGTCACTGGTTACCATCTCACTGCTGGCCAAACCAGCTCCGAAATGGCGACACAATATCCGAAATGGTTTATCAGTAATCCCTGCCATGGGCGCTAATGCCACTGGCGCTGCTAACTCATAAGAACCGATTCGCATGGACACAACTTCACATCAAAATAAAGAAAGCTGCATTGTACATTTTTTAAGCAGTTCATCCAAGCTTTTTGCTCAATTTTTAGTCAAAAAAAAAGGCAGCCTGATGTTCAGGCTGCCTTTTATATGTCCATACTTATGCTGCTTTATGGCGTTTTTTCTCAATGCTTTTATTGATAAACCATTGTTGAGCAATCGACAAGATATTATTCACTACCCAGTACAATACCAAACCTGCTGGGAAGAAGAAGAACATTACCGAGAACGCTACAGGCATGATTTTCATCATCTTCGCTTGCATTGGATCTGCTGGTGGTGGATTTAAGAATGTTTGGATAAACATGGTTACAGCCATCACAATCGGTAAAATATAATATGGATCTACACGCGCTAAGTCATGAATCCACAACCAAGAGGCTTGGCGTAACTCAACCGATGCAAACAATGCCCAATACAATCCAATAAACACGGGAATTTGCAATAGCATTGGCAAACAACCGCCCAATGGATTAATTTTTTCTTTTTTGTACAGCGCCATCATTTCTTGCTGCATCTTCATGCGGTCATCGCCATATTGTGCTTTTAGCGATTGCAGTTGCGGTGCAACGGCACGCATTTTAGCCATAGAACGGTACGATGCTGCAGTCAATGGATACAAAACGGCTTTAACCAACAAGGTTAATAAGACAATTGCCCAACCCCAGTTGCCCACATATGTGTGGATTTTGTTCAGCATCCAGAACAATGGCGATGCAAACATGTGTACTTTGCCGTAGTCTTTTGCCAATGGTAAATCAGCTGCCAATGGTGCAATATCTGCATAAATTTGTGGGCCTGCATACAAATTCATGGGAATGGTTGCTGTTTGACCTGCAGCAACGGTTGGCAATGCCACGCGAACACCTGCAGAATACAAGCCATCTGAGCGCTTAGCCACGTCCATTGTACAATTGTTGCTTGTACCACAAATACTTGGCTCACCTTTTAACTGCAACAACCAAGTCGTCATAAAGTAATGCTGAATCATGCCAACCCAACCTGTTTCGGTTTTGGCTGTGAATTCTGCTTTGCCTTTATCTAACTCATCAAATTTGATTTTTTCAAACTTACCTTCTGGTGTGTATACCACTGGACCAGTGTAGGTTTGATTGAATGTGCCTTCACCTTCAGGTTTTGAATCGTCACGCACCATTCGGTACATTGCATCCAAATCCACAGCTTTGTCTGTATTGTTGGTGACTTGGAACGTCACACCAATATCATAGCTGCCCTTTTTAAAGGTGTAGATTTTATCAACCAACAAACCATTGACTTCTGGTGCGGTTAATTTTACTTGTACTTGTTCTTCATTACCCAAATTGTATTGGCGTTTTTCAACAGCATATGGCTCTTTTGACAAATAATTGCCATCTTTAGTCAACAATGCTGACTGAGCCACATAAGTGTAATCCTTGGTGTCATCCAACAAAATAAATTGTTTGCTCGCATCCACAGTGGCATCATGTTTTAACAATGCCAAGCGACGTAAGTCACCTGTTTTACTGTCAATAACAGCATCCACAGTATCAGTGGTTACTGCAACCGGATCGGTAACACCCAAAGAAGGGTCATTTTCTTTTTGCTCACCAACATCAGTGCGTGCTTGAGAAGTCGCATTCTGGTTGGTTACCTGTGCAGGTACTGGTGCGGGGAAAAAGTAGTTCCACCCCATTAAAATGGCCATCGCGACAACCGCAAATGCCAACAGTCTTTTAAATTCCATGTCCGTATCAACTTTTCTGGGTTAAATGCTATGGCACAGGATCGTAGCCACTGCCACCCCAAGGATGGCATTTACAAATGCGTTTAGCGGCCAAACAACTGCCTTTAAACGCACCGTGTTTTTGCAAAGCTTCAATCGTATATTGAGAACAAGTTGGTGTATAGCGACATCTTGGCGGAATCAGCGGACTGATTACCAATTGATAACCACGTACCAATAAGGTCAATAAACGTTTCATCTTTTTTGTGAGTCCAGCATTGCTTGTGATAAATCCTGCATGGCTTGCTGCCACGCTTCCGATTCGTATTTCTTTCGGACGCGGACAACAAAGTCTTTTGCAGGCAATTCATGCCGATGAAGACGAAACCATTCACGAATGGTACGTTTCATATAATTTCGCTCATGCGCCCTTTTAGCCACTTTCTTACCGACAACCAAGCCCAATCGAGCGTGCAAGATGGGGCTTGCTGGTGCAGAAAATACCTGAAAAAACCCACGTGAGCGGCATCGGCGTAACGCAAAAACGGATGAGAATTCATCCGTTTTTAATATGCGATATTCCCTGCAAAAACCCTGATTCAAGGCTTATACTGCCAAGCGTTTGCGGCCTTTGGCACGGCGAGCTGCTAATACAGCACGACCACCGCGAGTTCTTGAGCGAACCAAAAAACCATGCGTACGTTTACGACGAGTTTCAGATGGTTGGTAAGTGCGTTTCATAATAATCCCTACTAATTAACAAAATTACATAAATAAACGCGCAATTACACCCTGTTTACTCCTATTTGTCAATGGTTTTCAATTGGCAGGTGTGCCAATAATGCATCATTATTAAACGGATAGTTGTGGATAACTTTTGGCAAAATGGGTATAATCACAGATTAATTGTGTGTTGTCATTTAATTATATTGGTCTTTATGGGAATTGGTCAATGCAATCTATCCACAATTAAATGTCGGCATTCATGCAACACTTTCAACAACACGAAAAATACGTCGCATGAACTTAATCCATCTTTCTCAACAGTAATGGTAACTATGCAGCTATCTGAATTCTGGCCACTTTGCTTAGCACGACTCCAACAATCTCTTTCCACACAGCAATACAAAATGTGGATTAGTCAGCTTAGTGTGGATGAAACAGAAAATGGTTGGATGTTGTACGTCAAAAATACGTTTTCTTTTACCTTTATTAAAGACAAGTTTTTAGACAACATTGATGCGATTAAAAACGAATTAGCACCTCATGCTCCCCAATTGGTGTTACAAATTGGTCAAGGCACCAAATACGAACCTGCAACAGAAGCAGTGAGTAAAGCACCTGAGCATGAAGTTCAAGTCATTGACACGCCTACTGCGCCAGCATCACCCATTAAAATTACCATTGATGCTGCCCCAGAAGCCTTACCCAATGAGCCAACACAGCAACAATTACTGGACAGCGAATTGGCTCCTGAGCCGATTCGCCAACCAGAATCCCCACAAGAGTTGATTGCACAACGTTTGGCAGCCATTCAAAAAAATGCACAGGGTAAAAACCCCACGCCAAAACCACAGCAACCAACTGAAACAGCCATTGCACTAGAGCGCCAAGACAAAGGCCATGAGCACACACGCCTAAATCCCAGCTATACCTTTGAAACCTTGGTTCAAGGCAAGGGTAACCGCATGGCTTATGCAGGTGCGTTGACCATTGCCGAAAGCCCTGGCAGCAATATGTACAATCCTTACTTTATTTATGGCAGTACAGGCTTGGGTAAAACCCACTTGGTGCAAGCCATTGGTAATCGCATTTACAAAAACAACCCCAAAGCCCGTATTCGCTACATTCATGCCGAAAACTATGTGCGTGATATTATGAAGGCGTTCCGCAATCAAGGCTTTGATGAATTCAAACGTTATTACCATGCTTTGGATTTGCTGATTATTGATGATGTGCAATTTATCTCAGGCAAAGATCGCACCATGGAAGAGTTCTTCTATCTCTTCAATCATTTACTGGACGAGAAAAAACAAGTCATCATGACTTGTGATTCCTTACCTGCCAATATTAAAGATATGGATGATCGACTTAAGTCTCGTTTTTCGTGGGGTTTAACCGTTGAGCTAGAGCCGCCTGAGCTTGAAATGCGTGTCGCTATTTTGCAGAAAAAAGCCGAAGCTGCTCATGTACAATTAGAAGAGTCTGCTGCATTTTTCATTGCCAGCAATATTCGCTCTAACGTGCGTGAGCTAGAAGGCGCATTTAAACGTGTGGCAGCACACAGCCGCTTCCAAAATCGCCACATTGACATTGAACTGGCCACAGAAGCTTTGCAAGACTTATTGGCTGAAGCGCAAAAACAAATCACCATTGATCAAATTTTAAAAATTGTCAGTGATTACTTCCAAATCAAAATTGCTGAGATTTTGGGCAAAAAACGCACGCGCAACATTGTGCGTCCACGCCAAATCGCCATGACATTGGCCAAAGAATTAACTCAGCAAAGTTTACCCAGCATTGGCAATGCTTTTGGTGGTCGAGACCACACAACTGTCATGCATGCCAATAAGACCATTGCAGAACTGCGAAAAACCGATGGTCAACTGTCTCAAGATTATGACATTCTAATGGTCATGTTACGTAAATAATAGCCTGCAAAGGAATAATAAATGCTTATTTTACAAGCCGAACGCGACGAATTATTAAAACCCTTGCAAATGGCAACGGGCATTGTTGAGCGCCGACACACTTTACCGATTTTATCGAATGTATTGATTGAAGGTAAAAACAATCAAACCAGCATCTTGGCAACCGATCTGGAAATCCAAATTCATACCAAAGGCCCTGATGCGGCCATGACTGATTTTCACATCACCACCAATGCCAAAAAGCTACAAGACATTTTGCGTGCCCTACCCGGCAACGAAACCGTATCTTTGGATTTGGTTGATAACCGCTTAACCTTAAAAGCAGGTAAAGGCCGCTACAATTTGCAAACCTTACCTGCCGAAGACTTTCCTTTGATGTCGGTTGACAGCGAAGTAAGCTCGGCTTTTGATGTTAGCCAAGAAGCGCTAAAACAAATGTTGGCTCAAGTACAATATGGTATGGCAGTCCAAGACATTCGTTATTACTTAAATGGTTTGTTGATGCAAACCGAAGGCAACCAATTGCGCTTGGTATCGACTGATGGTCATCGCTTGGCATTTTCTTGCACCACCATCAATGCAGATTTACCAAAATCTGAAGTGATTTTGCCACGCAAAACTGTGTTGGAATTGTTCAAACTGCTCAACCAACCACAAGAAAACATCAGCATCGAGATTTTAAGCAATCAAATCCGCTTTAAATGTGCCGACACCGTGGTGATTAGCAAAGTAGTTGATGGCAAATTCCCTGACTACAATCGCGTTATTCCATTGGACAATGACAAGATTTTTGTTTTGGGCCGTACCCAGCTATTGGGCGCACTAGAACGTGCTGCCATTTTGGCCAATGAAAAATTCCGTGGTGTGCGCTTACAAATCAAGCCGGGTGTATTGAGTATTATTTGTAGCAATAATGAACAAGAAGAAGCACAAGAAGAAGTTGAAATCGCCTACCAAGGTGAGTCTATTGAGATTGGTTTTAACATTAACTATCTAATGGATGTATTGCGCAATTTGCCTGTTGATGATTTACAGCTGGCTTTTGGCGATGCAAACCGTTCAGCATTGTTTACCATTCCAAACAATCCAGACTTTAAATACATTGTGATGCCCATGCGCATCTAAATGCTCAAGGCGTTTTCGCTGACTTTATGGCCGCTGTCTGATGTTTCAGTTTCAGGCAGCTTATGTTGCACTTTGTTTAAACCGAGAAAAGAATAATGACGAACCAACCTGATTACGGCGCAGATAGCATTAAAGTATTAAAAGGCTTAGATGCAGTACGCAAACGTCCAGGCATGTATATTGGTGATACACAAGATGGCACAGGCTT
>JASLBZ010000040.1 GCA_030146285.1 Neisseriaceae bacterium
GTGCCAAGATTGCAGTCAAAGCAAACGATCCACGCATCGACCCACAAGGCACTTGTATTGGTGTTCGTGGTTCTCGTGTTAATGCCGTTTCTAACGAACTGGCAGGCGAGCGAATTGACGTTGTTTTGTGGTCTCCTGAGACAGCACAATTTGTAATCAATGCTTTGTCACCTGCCGATGTAACTCGCATCTTAATTGATGAAGACCGCCATACTGTTGACGTTGTTGTCGCCGAAGATCAATTGGCATTGGCCATTGGTCGCGGTGGTCAAAACGTACGCTTGGCAGCAGAATTAACCGGCTGGAACCTGAACATCATGACGGTTGAAGAAGCCGATGAACAGCATCAAGCCGAAGACAATGCCACCCGCGCCTTGTTTGAAATGCACTTGAACATCGAATCTGACATTGCAGCCATCTTGGTACAAGAAGGCTTCATGAGCTTAGAAGAAGTTGCCTATGTTCCTTTGCATGAAATGCTAGAAATCGAAACTTTCGATGAAGAAATGGTCAATAATTTACGCAATGGCGCACGTGATGCCATTTTAAAAATTGCCATTGCCACAGAAGAGCAACTAAGAAAGCTGGATGAAGATGTCAAAGCATTAGTTGGCGTTGACCAAGACATCTTATGCAAACTGGCTGAAGCCCAAATCGTTACCCGCGATGATTTGGCTGAATTGTCGATTGACGAATTGGTCGAAATCACCCACATCAGTGCCGAGAAAGCCAAAGACATTATTATTAATGCGCGTGCCCATTGGTTCACTGAAGAAGGAGGTGCGAATTGAGTAATACAACCATCGAGCAACTGGCACAAGAACTCAAAGAGCCAGTTACAGACATCTTGTCACAACTTCGCGACATTGGTATTGAAAAAGCATCATCTCAAGATCCAATTAGCCAAGAAGATAAACAACGCTTGTTGCAAAATAAAGCAGCCAGCGACAAATCAGGTAGCATAACATTGAGTCAAAAGCAAAATTCAACTATTAAAACCAGCTCTGGCGAAGTTCAAGTCGAAACTCGCCGTCGTCGTCGCGTAGAAATGCCAAGCGACGGCCCTTCTGTCGAAGAGCAAGCACAAGCGCGCGTTAAAGCTGAAGAAGCTGCACGCATCAAAGCAGAACAAGATGCTGCAGAAAAAGCAGCGCAAGAAGCTGCCAAAAAAGCAGCAGCAGAAAAAGCAGAAGCATCACGCATTCAAGCACAAAAAGATGCTGCTAAAAAAACAAGCACAACTGAGGCTACTCCTAAAGCAGCTGCAGCTACTGCTCCTACCCCTGCTCCAGCGACTGAAGAAGTCAGCATCACTTCAATTCTTACGCCAGAAGAACAAGCTCAACGTGAAAATGAAGCCAAACGCGCTGAAAATTTACGTGCAGCACAAGAAGCACTGTTGCGCCAAAAACAAGATCGCGAAGCACGTCGATTGGCTGCAAAAAAACTAGCTGAAGAAGAAAAAGCAGCAGCCAAAGCAAAAGCAGCAGCACCAAAACCTGCTGCCGCTCCTGCCGCTGCCGCACCGGCGAAAAAAGCAGCAACACCTCGCCCTGCAGCCGGCGCAAATACCACAGCTCCAGGCGCAGCACCAGCCAATGCTGATGCAAAACCAAAAGCAAAAACCGCTACCCGTCGTGATGATGATGACCGCCCTAAAGGCAAAGGTCGTGGCGGCAAAGGTCGTGGCAATGATAACGACAACAACAAATGGCGCTCAAGCAGAGGCAAAGGTGGCAAACGCCATCAAAACACCCCTGTTAATGACGATAACCAACATGGTTTCAATGCCCCAACAGAACCTGTGATTCATGAAGTTTTGGTTCCAGAAACCATCGTTGTGACTGAATTGGCACACAGAATGTCGGTTAAGGCTGTTGAAGTCATCAAAACCCTAATGAAAATGGGCATGATGGTTACCATTAACCAAGTGTTAGACCAAGAAACTGCCATGATTGTGGTAGAGGAAATGGGCCATAAACCAACAGCTGCCAAACCAGATGATCCAGATGCATTCCTAAGCGATGGCGAAGTGAATATTGAGTACACCTCAATGACGCGTCCTCCTGTTGTGACTGTTATGGGCCACGTTGACCATGGTAAAACATCTTTGCTTGACTACATTCGTCGCGCAAAAGTGGCTACAGGCGAAGCCGGTGGTATCACACAGCACATTGGTGCTTACCATGTTAAAACACCAGGCGGCGTGGTAACGTTCCTTGACACCCCAGGTCACGAGGCGTTTACTGCCATGCGTGCTCGTGGTGCACAAGCAACTGATATCGTGATCTTAGTGGTTGCAGCCGACGATGGCGTTATGCCGCAAACGATTGAAGCGATTCACCATGCTCGTGCAGCAGGTGTGCCTATCGTTGTTGCCATTAACAAGATTGACAAAGAAGCCGCCAATCCAGAACGCGTGAAGCAAGAATTGGTAGCCCAAGAAGTTGTCCCTGAAGAATGGGGTGGTGAAGTTCAGTTCATCGAAGTTTCAGCGAAAAAAGGTTTGAACATTGATGCGCTATTGGATGCAGTATTGCTAGAAGCCGAAGTATTGGAATTGGAAGCGCCTATCGATGCACCAGCCAAAGGCATTATTGTTGAAGCACGTTTGGACCGTGGTCGCGGTGCTGTTGCAACGCTATTGGTTCAATCAGGCACACTTCGCAAAGGCGATATGCTGTTAGCTGGTTCTGTATTTGGTAAAGTTCGTGCCATCAATGACGAAAACGGTAAACCAATTGAATCAGCTGGCCCTTCTATTCCAGTGGAAATCTTGGGTTTATCTGACGTTCCTAATGCAGGTGAAGATGCGATTGTTTTGTCTGACGAGAAAAAAGCGCGTGAAATTGCCCTATTCCGCCAAGGTAAATACCGTGATGTTCGTCTTGCTAAGCAACAAGCGGCTAAGATGGAAAATCTATTCGCCAACATGGGCGAAGGTGAGAAACAACACTTGTCTGTGATTATCAAAGCAGACGTACAAGGTTCTTACGAAGCACTTTCTGCTAGCTTGCGTAAAATGTCGAACGATGAAGTTCAAGTTGACGTATTGCACAGTGGCGTAGGTGGTATTAGCGAGTCTGATGTAAACTTGGCCATTGCGTCTAACGCAACCATTATTGGCTTTAACACCCGTGCAGATGCTGCCGCACGCAAATTGGCAGAATCTGAAGGCGTTGAAATTCGCTACTACAACATCATTTACGATGCCATTGATGACGTTAAAGCTGCGATGTCAGGCATGTTAGCACCAGAACACAAAGAACAAATTCTGGGCATGGTTGAGATTCGTCAAGTTATTAGCGTTTCTAAAGTTGGTAATATTGCAGGTTGTATGGTTACCGATGGTCTGGTTAAACGTGATGCTCAAGTTCGCTTGATTCGCAATAACGTTGTGATCCACACAGGCGCTTTGGATTCTCTAAAACGCTTTAAAGATGACGTTAAAGAAGTGAAACAAGGTTACGAATGTGGCTTGATGCTGAAGAACTACAATGAAATCGAAATTGGCGACCAATTGGAAGTCTTTGAAATGATTGAAGTTGCTCGTACACTGTAATCATTAAGTCAAGACAACACGGCGCTGATATGCTAGCGCCGTGTTTTTTTATGCAGTACAATCTTGTCAGATTTCGGTTTTACATCTGAATCTTTTGAGACAATAGGAAGGAATACCATGCGCAAACCACAACGTGGCTATGCTCGCCAAGACCGAGTTCGCGAACAAATCATGCGCGAAATGGCAGAACTGGTTCGCACCGGATTAAAAGATCCTCGTGCTGACTTTATTACCATCAATGAAGTTGAAGTAACCCGCGATTACAGCCATGCGACCATTTATTATACTGTTTTGGATGAATCCAAAGCAGAAGTAACAGCAGAAGCTTTGGAAAACGCCAAAGGTTTCTTACGCAGTCAATTGGCAAAGCGCATTGCGGTTTTTCGCACGCCAGAGTTGCACTTTAAATACGACACTTCAGTCAGCCATGGCATTGCCATTTCAGGCTTGATTGATCAAGTGAATCAAGAAAAACCAATTGAAGATTGATTGCTGATTGCCACACATGACAAGCACAAAAAAAATCAAAAGACGCCTTAATGGCGTTTTATTACTTGATAAAGCCTTAAACATCACCAGCAATACCGCCTTGCAACAAGTTAAACGCTTGTATACGGCTGAAAAAGCTGGCCACACCGGCATTTTAGACCCACTGGCTACAGGACTGTTGCCAATTTGCTTTGGTGAAGCGACCAAGTTTGCCCAATACTTACTGGATGCCGACAAAGCCTATGTTGCCAATTTAAAGCTGGGTGAACGCAGTAGCACTGCCGATGCCGAGGGTCACATTATTGCAACAGCCCCGTTTGAGCACATCAGCCAAGAATCTTGGTTGGCAACTCAGGCAGCCTTAACCAAAACCATTGAACAAGTGCCCCCCATGCACTCCGCCTTAAAAGTAGATGGCAAGGCGTTGTATGAATATGCTCGAGCGGGCGTGGAAATTGAACGCAAAGCCCGTACGGTGACCATCAAGCAAATCGACTTAATGGCATTTAATTTACCACGAATTGACATCGCGGTTTCTTGCACCAAAGGCACTTATATTCGTGTTTTGGCAGAAGACTTGGCCAAACATGCTGGCTCAGAAGCCCATTTGGTTGGCTTGCGCCGCACCGATACCGCTGGTTTTACTTTGGATCAATCGCATACTTTAGAAGCCTTGAGCAACATGAGCGAAGAAGCGCGAGATGCCTTGCTTTTGCCTTGCGACATTTTGGTGCGTCACTTGCCTAAAATTACACTGAATGAGACAGAAATTATCGCCATTCAGCGTGGTCAAAAGGTGCAATTTACACCAAGCTATGAGATAATAAGCCCTCTTCGGGTTTACGCTGAAGATGAAACATTCATTGGTTTGATTGAATACGATGCAGACTTAGGCTGCATCAAAGCACTCAGACTGATGGCTACGAATTAAAAGCGTAGCAATTGAGGAGTTAGTGAGGGTATTTGCTCTGCTAACTTGTCGGGCTTTAAGCCCATTTATATTTTGGAGTTTTACACCATGGCTTTATCTGCTGCTCAAAAAGCACAAATCGTTACTGATTTCCAACGCAAAGAAAACGACACTGGTTCTAGTGAAGTTCAAGTTGCCTTGTTAACTTTCCGCATCAATGACTTAACACCTCATTTCAAAGCAAACTTAAAAGACCACCACAGCCGTCGTGGTTTGTTACACATGGTTAGCCAACGTCGTCGTTTGCTAACTTACTTACGTCGCACTAAACCTGACACATACCGCAATTTAATTGCTCGTTTAGGTTTACGTAAGTAATACTTTCGGGTCGCAGCTAATGCGGCCCTTTTTATTATAGGGTTTGCAAAATACTGAAACTCTAACCATGCACATATTCGTGTGCATTATTAGGGTTTTCGTTTGCAGCCCAACCATCTTAGAAAGACATTATGTTTCAAAAATCTACAAAATCATTCCAGTATGGCGAACACACCGTTACATTAGAAACAGGTGAAATTGCACGTCAAGCCTCTGCTGCTGTTAAAGTTTCTATGGGCGACACCGTTGTATTGGTTTCTGTTGTTGCTGCTAAAAAAATCAAAGAAGGCCAAGATTTCTTCCCATTAACAGTGGACTACTTTGAGCGCACTTACGCTGCAGGTAAAATCCCTGGTGGCTTCTTCAAACGCGAAGGCAAACAAAGCGAAAAAGAAATTCTAACCAGTCGTTTAATTGACCGCCCTATTCGTCCGTTATTCCCTGAAGGTTTCTACCACGATATCCAAATCGTAGCCATGGTTGTGTCTGTTGATCCTGAAATTGATTCAGACATCCCTGCCATGATTGGCGCGTCTGCTGCTTTGGTTTTAAGTGGCGTACCTTTCTCAGGTCCTATTGGTGCTGCGCGTGTTGGTTATTTGAACAATGAATACGTTCTTAACCCAAGCAAAACACAATTAGAAACCAGCCAATTGAATTTGGTGGTTGCTGGTACTGAAAAAGCGGTATTGATGGTTGAGTCTGAAGCACAAGAATTAAGCGAAGCTGTGATGCTAGGTGCTGTGGTTTATGGTCACGATCAATTGCAAGTGGTGGTTAAAGCCATTAACGAATTGGCAACCGAAGTAAACCCTGCTGTTTGGGAGTGGTCTGCTGCTGAAACCAACGAAGAGCTAAGCAACCAAGTTACTGCCATTGCTGGCGAATTGGTTAAAGAAGGCTTCAAAATCCGTGAAAAACAAGCACGTACTCAAAAATTAGATGCTGCTTGGGCTGCAGTTAAAGAAGCTTTGATTACTGAAGACACAGACACATTAACTGTGAATCAAATCAAAGGCATGTTCAAAGCCTTAGAAGCAGATGTTGTTCGCACCCAAATTCTAGAAGGTCAACCTCGTATTGACGGTCGTGATACACGCACCGTTCGTCCAATTGACATTCAAACCAGCGTATTGCCTCGCACTCATGGTTCTGCTTTGTTCACTCGTGGCGAAACCCAAGCATTGGCAACAGCAACACTTGGCACACAACGTGATGAGCAAATCATTGATGCATTAAGTGGCGAATACACTGACCGCTTCATCATGCATTACAACTTCCCTCCATATTCAACTGGTGAAGTTGGCCGCATGGGCGTTCCAAAACGCCGTGAAATCGGTCATGGTCGCTTGGCAAAACGTGCGCTGATTGCTGTATTGCCTGCTGCTGAAGACTTCAGCTACACCATGCGTGTTGTGTCTGAAATCACTGAATCAAACGGTTCTTCTTCAATGGCTTCTGTTTGTGGCGGTTGCTTGTCATTGTTATCTGCTGGCGTGCCTTTAAAAGCACACGTTACTGGTATTGCAATGGGTTTGATTTTAGAAGGCAATAAATTTGCAGTTCTAACAGACATCTTAGGCGATGAAGATCACCTAGGTGACATGGACTTTAAAGTAGCGGGTACTGCTGAAGGCATTACTGCTTTGCAAATGGACATTAAAATCCAAGGTATTACCAAAGACATCATGCAAGTGGCATTAGAGCAAGCCAAAGAAGGCCGTATTCACATTCTTGGCCTAATGAAAGAAGCTGTTGATGGTCCTCAAGAATTATCTACCCATGCTCCTCGCTTGTTCACGATGAAAATCAACCAAGACAAGATTCGTGATGTGATTGGTAAAGGCGGCGAAACCATTCGTGGCATTATCAAAGACACAGGCACTGAAATCAACATCGAAGATGACGGCACCATCGTGATTGCTGCGATCACTCAAGAAGCTGGCGATGCCGCGCGTATTCGCATTGAAGAAATTACTGCTGAAGTTGAAGTCGGTGCAGTATATGAAGGCACTGTATTGAAAATCTTGGACAACAATGTTGGCGCAATCGTTAGCGTGATTCCTGGTAAAGATGGCTTGGTTCACATTAGCCAAATTGCCCATGAACGTGTTAAAAACGTTGGCGACTACCTAAAAATTGGTCAAGTTGTTCAAGTCAAAGCTTTGGAAGTAGATGATCGCGGTCGTATCCGTTTGTCTATCAAAGCACTTTTGGAAAAACCAGAAGTTGAAACGGAAACAAAATCTGCTGAATAATATTCAATAGATAAAACAAAGGCAGCCTGAAGTTCAGTTCAGGCTGCCTTTTTTATTTCTCAATACCAGATAAATCAAAACTGCTTTCGAAACCAATTTTTATTTTGCAGCCTTATTCAATTCTAATTCATCTTGCAATCGACCCTTGGCTTGTGCCTTGTTGCTGCCCAAGAGTGAGCCTTCAGTAGCACTTCTTGCATCAGCGCTCTTCAATGCAGAAACCTCAGGAATCGCCTCATTCTTCATGGTAACACTGCCTTGGTATACTGCACCATTTTCCACACTCAGATTCTGGGTACAAATGCCGCCAATGATTTTTGCTGTTGCTTGTAGGTGCAATTGCTCTGTCGTCAAGTTTCCTTGAATCCAACCAAAAACAGTCAATTCTTGACATTCGATATTTCCAAGAATTTTGCCTGCATCACCAATGGTCACTTTGCCTTTGGCATGAATATTGCCTTCCACCACACCATCGATTTTCAGAGAGTTATCTAGATTTAAATCACCGACAACCTTACAACCAGCACCAATAATGGTATCAATAACTTGCATTTGGGCATTCAAAGCTGCATTGGTATTTTTTTTGAACATGAACTTGCCTTTAAACTTTGTGGTTTGTAATGATTATGATTTTAATGTCAGAAATTGCATGGGGTCTTGTCGCTCACCTGCAAGTCTCACTTCATAATGCAAATGTGGCCCTGTTGATCGGCCGGTAGAACCCACCAAACCAATAATGTCACCAGCATTTACAACATCACCAACTTTAACATTTATTTTAGACAAATGCCCATAATAGGTACTATAACCATAGCCGTGTTGTACTTGTACCAAATTCCCATAACCACCTTGGACGCCTGCAAAAATCACTTTTCCTTTGGCAGTAACGCCGACCTTATCTCCGATTTTTCCACGAAAATCCAGACCGCCGTGGGCTTCACCACCACTGCCAGTAAAAGGGTTAGAACGGTTGCCATAACCGGAAGTAATAACACCTTGATATGGGTAGCCAATAGGCACTTGGGAGATCGCTTTGAACAAACTTTCTAGCTGATCTGAAGTTTTGTCTTCCAAAAAAACAGCTTCAGAGACATCATCAATCGGCCCACCCGCTGCAGGATTGGGCTCATTCTCATGATTTTCAAATGTGGGCGTCACTTTAACGCCACGTTTGAGCAAATATTCTTCTAATAAAACAATGGATTCTTTAGATTGATTCAATACTGTTAATTTTTCAGCCACTTCTTGTGATTGCTGATTTTTCAGTTGTGTGAGCTCATTTCGCAAAGCCAAACTTTCTTGTGCGTTCATATCTGTATGTATGAAATACCAAAGCAAACCCACGATACTAAGAACCAAAACGGCAAAAACAGCCACAACACTGGTGATTAAGGTTTTTGTTTTGGTTAGCAATATGGCAGGAACACGCAATGCTTGGGTTGCGCTTTTTTCTGCATCAATAATAAGAACGGAGACGTATTTTTTATCTGACATCTTTACCCAGTGATAAAAGTAAAGCTAGATAATAACGCAATTTGAAACGCCCAGATGTATTTTAGTATTAAATTTACAATGACTTAGATTGTTTATGACTTTAGTATGACTGTTTTGTTTTAAATTTAAATACCATAACCATAATTAACAGTGGCAATTTTGTTAAAATTAATGAACGCTATTTTATTTTGAATAAAACACCAGCAACAAAACACCATCTGGCCTGGTTGTATTCCAAATACATCAAAACAAATTTATTCTATTTAAATAAAAACAAAGCCCATTATGATTTCAATAATGGGCTTATACAAATATTTTGTGAATTGTATTTATACAACAGGTTAAAATTTTGTACCTTTGTGTAAAGCCACCACGCCCGCACTCATATTGTGGTAGTCCACACGGTCAAATCCTGCTTCATACATCATTTGCTTTAATGTTTCTTGATCAGGATGCATGCGAATAGACTCTGCCAAATACTGATAGCTTCCTGCATCTTTGGCAATCAATTCGCCAAACTTAGGTAGCAATTTAAATGAGTACAAATCATACAATGGCGCTAACGGTTTACACACTTTAGAAAATTCCAATACCAACAGCTGACCACCCGGTTTCAAAACGCGGTACATTTCAGCCAAGGCTTTGTCTTTATGCGTCATGTTGCGAAGACCAAATGATACCGAAACCAAGTCAAAATAATTGCTAGGGAAAGGTAATTTTTCAGCATCGGCCAAAGACACGGGCAATGCCATGCCTTCATTCAATAAGCGATCTCGACCCACGGTGAGCATAGAAGAATTGATGTCTGTTAACCAAACCTCACCTGTTTCACCGACTTTTTTCTTCCAACCACGGCTCAAGTCTCCCGTACCACCGGCAATATCCAATACTTTATCGCCTTTTTTTAGACGAGCGGTACTGATGGTAAAATGCTTCCACACACGGTGCAATCCCATGGACATCACGTCATTCATAATGTCGTATTTACTGGCTACCGAATGAAATACTTCCGCCACTTTGCTTTCTTTTTCGGCTTCATCTACGGTCTTGTAACCAAAATGGGTTTTGTTATCGCTCATTGCTTGTGTCTTTCACGTTTTGTGGTTGTCGAATCATTGACGGCTAAACTGCATGATATCCGCAAAAAAATGCGTGTTAATTATAGCATGTATCCCTTTAGAACCATGATATTTATGCAAACCAGCGGTCTGTTCATTCAAATGATGTTGAATATTACTTTAATGGCTTGAAATTGAAGCTTCTCTGCTTTGGTTTGCAGCCGTTAAGGCAGCCAAATAATCTTGCCATTTTTGCTCTTGGGTTTGGCACAACTCATACAAATAATGCCAATCGTACAAGCCAGAATCATGACCATCACTGAAAGTAATTTTCAAAGCATATTGCCCTGCCACAGACAAATTCACCATCAAAACTTCTTTTTTACCTACTTGCAAAACTTCTTGCCCCACACCATGGCCTCTAACCTCGGCACTTGGGGAAAGGACACGCAAGAATTCAGCGGGTAAAACATATTCAATATTATCAAAGCACAAAATTAAAGATCGCTTGTCTTTTGCTAAGCGAATTTCGCTGGGAATGTGCATCATTTCAAAATAAACCTTATAAAAGTGGGTTAAGCATCTACACAAATGCTTCAGAATCCATTATCGTTCTCCTAGATTTTATCTTGGAATACATTAGAAATGTCACTCATGAATACAATATCAACGCTTGAGCACATCCGTAAATGGCTTAAGGATTATACCCACTCCATTCACATGAATGGCTTTGTCATTGGCATTTCCGGCGGTGTAGACTCTGCGGTGGTATCAACCTTAGCAGCACAAACAGGCTTACAAACCTTGCTGATTGAAATGCCCATCCGTCAGCACCCATCCCAAGTCAATCGTGCACAAGAGCACATTTCATGGCTTAAAGCACAATATCCAAACAATGTTTCTTCATTAACCGTGGATTTAACCCCCACATTTGAATCCTTTGAAAATACTGTATCAGACAATACTGTGTTTTCAGACATTGA
>JASLBZ010000043.1 GCA_030146285.1 Neisseriaceae bacterium
TGTTTGTCACCATGAATCACCACTTCAACAGCTTCCACTTCACCATGTCGCAAGGTGTGCACGGCAACCACGTCGCCGCGACGAACGTGCGCTAAAATAGAGCTAATGGTGATTAAATGTGGCGAAATCACGATATCAATCATATTGCCTTGCAATAAGTTGACATAGCTAGACCGATTGACAATGGTGATAATGCGCTTCACCCCCAAGTTTTTGGCCAACATGCTTGACATGATATTGCTTTCATCGTCGTTGGTGAGGGCGCAAAAAATATCGACTTCTTCAATGTGTTCTTGCAACAGCAAAGCTTCGTCCGTACCTGAGCCTTCTAAAATCAAAGGTGAATCCAGGTTTTCAGACAAATACTCGGCACGGCGATGGTTGTGCTCAATAATTTTAACGTCAAACTCTTTTTGCAAGCGCTTGGCCAATCTAAAGCCAATATTACCACCACCGGCAATCATGACTTTTCGCGCTATTTTGACAGGTGGGCGCAATTCACGCATCACAATGGGAACGTGCTCGGTCGCTGCCAAAAAGAAAACCTCATCGCCATCCAGCAAAACCGTTTGTGGTGTTGGCGTGATCAAATAGTTATCGCGGTAAATGGCAAAAACTTGGCAATCTACGTTTTCGGGTAAGTCATGTGACATTTGTCCAATGGCTTTGTCAACCAACAAACCGCCACTGTGTGCTTTGGCAATGACCATTTGGGCTTTGCGATTGGCAAAATTCAATACCTGCAGTGCACTGGGGTATTTGAATAAATCATATAGTTGTTCGGTCACCAGCTGCTCTGGGCAAATGGACTCGGTAACATTGAAAAGTTCCAAAATGTTATTGACCTTGTCACTGGCATCAATCGCATCGGATTGGAACTCCAGATATTCACTGCGTCTGACACGGGCAATGCGGCTTGGAATGTTGAACAATTCATGGGCAAGGTGACATGCAACCAAGTTGGTTTCATCATTGCCTGACAAAGCCAAGAGTAAATCCGTGTCGTTTGCGCCAGCAAGCTCCAAAACATGAGGTGAGGCTGCATTGCCTAGGATGGTTTGAATATCAAGTTTGCTGTTGAGGTTTTTTAATGGTAACTCTTCAATGTCCACTACAGTCACATCGTTATTGGTTACTTGAGCCAGATTTTGTGCCACTGTAGAACCGACTTGGCCACTACCCAATATTAGAATTTTCACAGGATACCCATTTGAAATGAAATCTTAAGTTGCCATTCTAAGGATATTTTTATAAAAAAGCATCTTTTGTGAGTCATTATTGCTGAATACAGTGCCCTAAGAGTGGTTATTGCGTTGATTATCTGTTTGTTATGGCTTGATGGTAAAAAGGTTTTTGGCATAGGCGAAGCAAAAGGTGACGCTATCGCAATAAAGGATTAAAATATGCGTCATTATAAAAAACAGAATAAGGCTATCGGAACATGACCGTTATTAAACAAGCTGACTTTATTCAAAGCATTGCAGATGCTTTTCAGTTTATTAGTTACTACCATCCTGTTGACTACATTCAAGCCTTAACCAAAGCTTGGGAAAAAGAAGAAAATCCAGCAGCAAAAGATGCCATGGCACAAATTTTGGTTAACAGTCGCATGTGTGCTGAAGGCCATCGTCCGATTTGCCAAGATACGGGCATTGCGACGGTGTTTTTAAAAATTGGTATGGGCGTACAGTGGGATGCTGAAATGTCTGTCCAAGAAATGGTCAATGAAGGCGTTCGCCGTGCGTATTTAGACCCTGACAATAAATTGCGTGCTTCGGTGTTAAGTGACCCTGCAGGTAAGCGTCAAAATACCAAAGACAATACGCCAGCTGTGGTGCACATGGAAGTGGTTGCAGGCGATAAGCTGGAAGTCACATGCGCTGCCAAAGGCGGCGGTTCTGAAAATAAATCCAAATTGGCGATGTTAAATCCTTCCGATTCGATTGTGGATTGGGTTTTAAAAACGATTCCAACAATGGGTGCTGGCTGGTGTCCTCCTGGTATTTTGGGCATTGGCATTGGTGGCACACCAGAAAAAGCAGCGCTTTTGGCAAAAGAGTCGTTGATGAGCCATTGTGATATTCAAGACTTGCAAGAAAAAGCAGCCAGCGGTGCGGAATTAAGCACGGTAGAAGCTTTGCGTTTGGAATTGTTTGAAAAAGTGAATGCACTTGGTATTGGTGCACAAGGCTTAGGTGGTTTGACTACCGTGTTGGATGTGAAAATATTGGATTACCCAACTCACGCGGCTTCTAAACCGATTGCGATGATTCCTAACTGCGCGGCAACACGTCACGTGGAATTCGAACTAGATGGCTCTGGCCCTGTTGAATTACAAGCGCCAAGTTTAGAAGACTGGCCTGATATCACGTATGATCCCAAAAATGGCAAACGCGTGAACTTGGATAACATCACCAAAGAAGAAGTGGCTACTTGGAATATTGGTGATGTCTTGCTGCTAAATGGTAAGATTTTAACCGGCCGTGATGCCGCACACAAACGTTTGGTTGACATGATGAACAATGGCGAAGAATTGCCTGTTGATTTCACCAATCGCGTGATTTATTACGTTGGGCCTGTTGATCCTGTGGGCGATGAAGTGGTTGGGCCTGCTGGTCCAACAACCGCTACGCGTATGGATAAATTCACGCGCCAAATGCTAGAACAAACTGGTTTACTTGGCATGATCGGTAAATCAGAGCGTGGCCAAATTGCCATTGATGCGATTAAAGACAACCAAGCTGTTTACTTAATGGCTGTGGGTGGTTCGGCTTACTTGGTATCCAAAGCCATTAAGTCTTCAAAAGTATTGGCTTTTGAAGAGTTGGGTATGGAAGCCATTTACGAATTTGAAGTCAAAGACATGCCAGTGACAGTTGCGGTGGACAGCAGCGGCCAATCAGTTCATGCGATTGCACCTAAGATTTGGCAAGCCAAAATTGGTAAAATCCCAGTGGTGGCTGAGTAAGAAAAAACGGGCAAATAAAATTCATTTTTTTGTGAATGAATTTCCCTTTGAAGGTTTATATTTGCCCAAATTTCGTTTATCATCAAGACCGTTGGTGGTTTCACAACATTAAAAACGAGAACAAGAAGAGTAGTATTATTTTTAAAGGACAGTACTTATGTTAGAAGCATACAGAGCACATGTCGCAGAGCGCGGCGCACTTGGTATTCCTGCATTACCTTTAACAGCAGATCAAACTGCTGAATTGGTAGAGTTATTGAAAAACCCACCAGCGTATGAAGGTGAGTTTTTAGTTGAATTGATTACCCATCGTGTACCACCAGGCGTGGATGATGCTGCAAAAGTTAAAGCATCATTCTTGGCTGCTGTGGCTGAAGGTTCAGCACATAGCCCATTGATTTCACCAGCTTTGGCTACTCAATTGTTGGGTACCATGTTAGGTGGTTACAATATTCATCCATTAATCGAATTATTAGACAACAAAGAATTGGGTGAAATTGCAGCTGAAGGCCTAAAACACACATTATTAATGTTTGATGCATTCCATGATGTTGCTGAAAAAGCCAAAGCAGGTAACGAGTACGCAAAAGCCGTATTGCAATCTTGGGCTGATGCTGAATGGTTTACTTCTCGTCCTAAAGTAGCAGAAAAAATTACGGTTACTGTATTTAAAGTAACGGGTGAAACGAATACAGACGATTTGTCTCCAGCACCTGATGCTTGGAGCCGTCCTGACATTCCATTGCACGCTTTGGCAATGTTGAAAAACCCACGTGAAGGCATTGTTCCTGATGTTTCTGGTGAAATTGGCCCGATTACACTGCTTGATGAGTTAAAAGAGCGTGGTCATACCGTGGCTTATGTTGGTGATGTTGTTGGCACAGGCTCTAGTCGTAAGTCAGCTACAAACTCAGTGATTTGGCACACAGGTGAAGACATTCCATTTGTACCAAATAAACGTTTTGGTGGCGTTTGCTTGGGTGGTAAAATTGCACCGATTTTCTTCAATACCCAAGAAGACTCTGGCGCATTGCCAATCGAAGTGGATGTTGAAAACTTGAACATGGGTGATGTGATTGATATTTACCCATACGAAGGCAAAATTGTTAAAAATGGCGATAAAGTCGCTGATTTTGAATTGAAATCTCAAGTTATTTTGGACGAAGTTCAAGCTGGTGGTCGTATTAACTTGATCATTGGTCGTGGTTTGACAACCAAGGCTCGTGAAGCTCTAGGCCTACCAGTAACGACTATGTTCCGTACTCCACAACCACCTGTTGCAACCAATGCTGGCTTTACTTTGGGTCAAAAAATGGTTGGCCGTGCTTGTGGCTTACCAGAAAATGAAGGTGTGCGCCCAGGTACTTATTGTGAGCCACGCATGACAACAGTGGGTTCGCAAGATACAACGGGTCCAATGACGCGTGACGAATTAAAAGACTTGGCTTGCTTGGGCTTTAGTGCTGATTTGGTGATGCAATCATTCTGCCATACTGCTGCATACCCAAAACCAGTTGATGTGAAAACACACAAAGAATTACCTGCATTTATTGAATCTCGCGGCGGTGTTTCTTTGCGTCCAGGTGATGGTGTGATTCACTCATGGTTAAACCGTTTGTTATTGCCAGATACAGTTGGTACTGGTGGTGACTCACATACGCGCTTCCCAATGGGCATTTCTTTCCCTGCAGGTTCTGGTTTGGTGGCATTTGCTGCTGCAACAGGTGTGATGCCATTGGATATGCCAGAATCAGTATTGGTACGCTTCAGTGGTAACTTGCAACCAGGCATTACATTGCGTGACTTGGTTAATGCGATTCCATTTTATGCCATTAAAGCTGGCTTGTTGACTGTTGCTAAAGCAGGTAAGAAAAACATTTTCTCTGGCCGTATTTTGGAAATTGAAGGCTTGCCTAACTTAAAAGTAGAACAAGCATTTGAATTAACAGATGCTTCTGCTGAGCGTTCTGCTGCGGGTTGTACTGTTAAATTGAATGAAGAGCCTATTGCTGAATACCTCAACTCAAACATTGTGTTGATGAAAAACATGATTGCTGATGGTTATGAAGATGCTCGTACTTTACGTCGTCGTATTGAAGAAATGGAAAAATGGTTAGCAGCACCTAATTTATTAGAAGCAGATGCTGATGCAGAGTATGCAGCTGTTATCGAAATCAATATGGATGACATCAAAGAGCCAATCTTGGCTTGTCCTAATGACCCTGATGATGTGAAAACATTGGCTGATGTTGCAGGCACAAAAATTGATGAAGTCTTTATTGGTTCTTGCATGACAAACATTGGTCACTTCCGTGCAGCAGGTAAATTGCTACAAGGCAAAGATGATCTTCCAGTACGTTTGTGGGTTGCACCTCCAACCAAAATGGATGCTGATCAGTTATCAGATGAAGGTTATTACAGTGTGTTAGGTGGTGCTGGTGCTCGCATGGAAATGCCAGGCTGCTCACTTTGCATGGGTAACCAAGCCCGCGTACATGAAGGTTCGACCGTTGTGTCAACTTCAACGCGCAACTTCCCAAATCGTTTGGGTAAAAATACATTTGTTTACTTGGCATCTGCTGAATTGGCTGCAATTGCATCTAAATTGGGTCACATTCCAACATTTGAAGAGTACCATGAAAATGTTGCAATTTTGGCGCCAGACAGTGCTGAAATCTACCGTTACATGAACTTTAACGAAATTAAAAAATTCCAAGAAGTTGCTGAAACAGTAGAATCTTAATTTAAGTGTCTTTTAAAAGCCTTCCGTCATAACGGAAGGCTTTTTTGTTTTTTGTGTTTGGCATAAAACAAGGTACAATCACGTATTTGCTTAATTTCACTAAAGAGTGCATTGATGACGGTTCTAACGATTATTTTGGTTGTGTTAATCATGATTATTGCTGTGGTTTTTTGGCGTTACAAACGACAGAATGCTTCGTGGCAACAAGAGTTATTGCATTTAAATCAATTTGAAGATGATGATGAGATTCAAGCTGATTTGCGACGAGCAGAATTATTGGAAATTTTTGGTCGAGAACCTGAATTGACTGTATCCGAAGAAACTGAACCTAAGCAATCGTCAGAGACGTTAATAACAGACAATATTGATTTGACAGAATCAGTAGAGATTTCATTTTTGCACCCAGAGCAAGAAGAAAAAATGAAGGCACAAGAAAGTGTTGATTTGAAAAAGCAGACCAGACAAAAACAAGACAATTCGGTTGATTTACCCACACAAATGGACACTGAGCAACCTGAAAATTTTGAAACAGAAGCAATGGATTTACCTGAAGCTGTTTTGGAACAAGAAACCAAAAATACCCATGAAGCAGTCTTATCTCGAATTAAACTGCCTTCTTTTAACAAAGAAGCCATGCTTGCCACAGTGAAAAACAAAATGCATGGTATTCAAACCAGCATTCAAGAATGGCAACAAAATAAAGAGCTACAACGCCAAGAAACCTTAGAAAAAGCTGAGCAAGCGGCAAAAGAGCGCATTGCCCAAGAAGCACTTGAACAAATCATTTTTGATAAAATGCAGCAGCATGCGCAAGATGAGCAAGAAGTTGCCATTTCAGAGCCACATGCATGCGATGAAACTCAAAACCACAAAGAGGCCATCAGCAAGCTTGAGCCTAGCATGAAGCAGCCTGAAACCGAGAGTGCACATTCATCAAATACCGTTTTCATGGCTGATAAACAGGCAAAACCAGAGGATGATTATCAACACAATGATGCTAAAAAAAATCATGAGCCTCGAGCCGATTTGGCCATTGTACAATTGAATATGGAAGGCATTAAGCCGATTCAATTAGAGGGTGGGGCTGATGAAGTACCAACAGATTTAAAAGAAGTTGAAGTCAATTGGGCACCGATTCAAAGAATTGATACCGATACCAAAGCCAAGGTCTTTGAAGAGGTGAAACTCAATATGGCAGCGATAAAACCTTTGCCAGAACCGGAAAGCGTGATTGTTCCTGAGCGTGAAACCATTGTGGTGAATATTCCTACTCCAGCTGCACGCCCTCAAAAGCCATTGGAAGTCATTGACATACCTGATTACTTTAAAAATCGTGCACGACGTTTGCTTGAAAAAGAAGAGATCATTGAACTGGCTGAACAAAAAATGCATTACTCAGCAGACGACAAGCAAGCATTACCACACCATGAATTGGTGATTAACAATGACAATATCCGTTCCAATTTGATGCGCCAAAAAATTTCACGCCAACGTCAAACACCGGAGAGCCCTATCAGCAATACGCCTTCTTTGAAAGTAATCCAAGAAGACGAGGTGATTGCCAATTTAGCCAAAACAGATTCACCTATTAATCGCATCAAAGGCAATCAACGTGCACCAAGAGTTGTGGTTCGAGACAGCATTATCCCTGCAACCGCAAGAATTGATACAGCCCATGCATTAAAATTGGATGCTGATGAAAATCAAGTAAATGATTCAGCAGCTTTGTTTACACGCTTTACCCCTTATCCAACAAAGACTGTGGTCAACACACCTACGGCTACATTGACCAACACAGTTCGTGAAGATGACGAAATTGAGTTGGATTTGGATTTGGTCAATGCATTGACCCCTTTGCCAAGCTTGGATGATTTAATTCCATTGCCAGCCGATACTCGCACGCTTAATATTGCAACAGATCATGTTTTGGATGAAGTCGCTTTGATGCCGACTCATGAATCAAAGAAGTTTGACAATACCATGGCAACAGAAATGCCCAGTTTTGATGCTTTTGATTATTCACCTCCTGAGCTTGAGATGGTATATGAGCCAGAAGATTGGCAACAATTGCCTAAAGTTGCAACAGAAGAAGTTGCGCCGATGTTGTTAAATACCTTACCAGCGGGCATAGCAGGCAAAAAAGTGATGGATGTTACCGAATTAGATTCGTCACGAGCATTGTCAAGTGGTATCAAAACCCATCAAGAATGGGAAGAAGAGTTTACACGACTATCCAATGAGCACATTGAGGCCAACCCAGCATTGAAAAATGTGCTAAGCCAAGCCCATCCTGCTAAAAATTCAGCCAGTTCATTATTAACATCATTTTTGGCTCCAACAAAAGAACCCGTCCCAGAAACGCCTGCACAGTCGGTACCGGTAACGGCGAATGTTGAAAGAATAGACCATTTCGTTCAAGAACCTATTGTGACAGAAGATACTTGGCAATTGCCCAGCCTAGAATTGCTACAGCCTGCCAGTACTGATACCAGCATGCGGCCTTCAGATGATTTGTTAATTGAAAATGGAATCACCATTGAAGAAAAACTATCTGAATTTAAGGTGAAAGTGAATGTGGTTGATGCATATGCTGGCCCTGTGATTACCCGCTATGAAATTGAACCGGATGTGGGTGTTCGCGGTAGTCAAGTGGTGAATTTAGAAAAAGACTTGGCCAGAGCTTTGGGATTTTCATCTATTCGCGTGGTTGAAACCATCCCAGGAAAAACCTGTATGGGATTGGAGTTGCCTAACCCGAAACGTCAAATGATTCGTGTTAGTGAGATTTTTAAAGATCCTGTGTTTTTAGATTCAAAATCAAAGCTGACCATGGCATTAGGACAAGATATTTCAGGGCAGCCTATTGTGGCTGATTTGGCAAAAGCACCCCATTTATTGGTAGCAGGTACAACAGGATCAGGTAAATCAGTGGGTGTGAATGCCATGATTTTATCGATGCTGTTTAAAGCCAGTCCTGAAGAAGTTCGAATGATTATGATTGACCCAAAAATGCTTGAGTTAAGTATTTATGAAGGCATTCCTCATCTTTTAGCTCCGGTGGTGACGGACATGAAGTTAGCGGCGAA
This sequence comes from Neisseriaceae bacterium, assembly GCA_030146285.1. Classification (GTDB taxonomy): domain Bacteria; phylum Pseudomonadota; class Gammaproteobacteria; order Burkholderiales; family Neisseriaceae; genus JASLFS01. Next base: position 8,798 of record JASLBZ010000043.1, read on the forward strand.
TGCTTTAAATTGGTGTGTGAATGAGATGGAAAAACGCTATCGTTTAATGAGCCACATGGGCGTACGGAATTTAGCGGGTTTCAATCAGAAAATTATGGATGCACATCGCAAAGGTGAACGCATTGGTAATCCATTCTCTTTAACCCCTGAAAATCCTGAGCCATTGGAGAAATTGCCATTCATCGTGGTGGTGGTGGATGAGTTTGCCGATTTAATGATGACAGCGGGCAAGAAAATTGAAGAGTTGATTGCCAGATTGGCACAAAAAGCACGTGCAGCAGGCATTCATTTAATATTGGCAACCCAAAGACCTTCTGTTGATGTAATTACGGGTTTGATTAAAGCCAATATTCCTACAAGAATTGCATTTCAAGTATCCAGCAAAATTGACAGCCGCACGATTTTAGACCAAATGGGTGCTGAGAACTTATTGGGTCAAGGTGACATGCTATTTTTACCACCAGGCACAGGTTATCCGCAACGGGTACATGGTGCTTTTGTTGCCGATGACGAAGTACACCACATTGTTGAGTATTTAAAATCTCAAGGTGCGCCACAATACATTGATGATATTTTAACCATTAACAGTTTGGATGATGAAAAAGACAGCAGTTCAGGCTCAAACAGAAGCAGCGGTGCTGAAGATGATCCTTTGTTTGATGAAGCTGTTGAGCTGGTCATTCGAACACAAAAAGCATCAATTTCTTCGGTACAAAGACAATTGCGAATTGGTTATAATCGAGCTGCACGATTGGTTGAGCAAATGGAAAGCAATGGCTTGGTTTCTGCGCCAGAGAACAATGGTAATCGAACGGTATTAGTGACCAATAGTTTTAAAGAAGAATAACTTAGCATGGTTGTGAAATTCATTTCATCATGGCCAAAATATTGATTTGGACGTAAGCATTGGAATTTTTGGTGTATGGTAGCCATAAAATTTCAATGCTCGATTGCCAATACAGATGTAAGATGCATTCTGTAAGGCAATAAAAAAAGCGACTTCATTCGAAATCGCTTTTTTAGTGCAATATTGGCATTAAGCTTTTAACAACTCTTTGTACAATTCTGGGTTGGCTTTTTTAAGTGCTTTGCCAACTTTTAAATCGCGTGAGTTGATATCAGAAAGGTTAACACCTTCTTTGTGTACGATGCGTACCAATTCGCTTACAGGTTTTGGCATGAAACGGCCTGATTCGTAACGTGAACCACCTGATTGAGTAACACCAACAGTAGACCAGAATTCACTTTGGTTTAAGCTTAATTTTTTACGAAGAGGACGCAATTCACAAGGGTCGATTTGTTTAATTTTTTTCATAATTTCATTTCCTTATTTTACCCATTTTAGTGCTCTGGCACTTTTAAATGGGGGTTCTTGATAATAGTGTATGTATTTTTTTGTATGCATTATGTGTTAATGCAGGTAGCATTCTAACCAACTAAAAACCTGTTAGGTATGTTAATTATCGTTATGTAATAAAATTTACATAAACAGCATTAAAAATATAAACAGCCATTATATTTTTTAGTTTCAATATTGGTAATACATATATGCTATAAGTATTTAGTTAAATTTTATCATTAAAAGTTCAGTTAAAACAATATTTTAACGCTACTTATCATTTTATAGGCATACATGAATTTTTTAAATCATGTACATCTATTATCTATATGTATTTTATTGTTTTGAAATATCTTGTGCTGATTAAAAAATGTGCAAGCTGAATATATTATGCGTATGTGGTAGAAATTGGCATATTATGCCATGTATCTAAAAAAAATACGCTTTAATACAAGTAAACAGGTATTAACAAGTTATTACATATAGAATGTTAGTTATGTAATAATTGTTTAAATTTTGTATTAAAAATACTTAAAATGCATATAGTGTGTGGCGTAGGTTGGGGATTCATCATAATTCAGGTTTTAAAACAGCAGTAGTGAACAAAAAATGATGAATATCACTGAAACGAATAGAGTATTTACATTATATTTGTATGAATAGATTCGAAAAAGAAATTGGGTGACTACATTTTGGTTTTAGTATGTTACCCAGAATGGTTGATGTTTTTTCAGTCGTGATGGTTTTTGGCCGGACAAAAGACATAAAACCAGAATCATGATGGTGTATTGACACTGGTTTTATGGCATTATTTATGGCAGGTTATTGTTTCACAGTTAATAAACGTCGCGTTGATAGCGTTTGTTAGAGCGCAAATCATCCAGATGGCTTTGTGCATCTTCTTGGCTCATCTTTCCTTCCTGACAAATGATGTCAATGAGAGTGGCTTCAACATCTTTTGCCATGTTTTTGGCATCACCACAAACATAAATGTGGGCGCCATCTTGTAACCATTGCCAAACATCAGCAGCAGCGGCAGCAAGCTTATGTTGTACATAGACTTTATGCTCTCCTTGTCGGGACCAGGCCAAATCTGCACGGTTTAACAGCCCTTGTTTGCGGTATTGTAGCCATTCTGATTGGTATAAAAAATCATCAGTGAATTTTTGATTGCCAAAAATTAACCAATTTTTCCCTGGGCTTTGCTTGGCATCTCGTTCTTGCATAAAGGCACGAAATGGTGCGATACCGGTACCAGCACCAATCATGATAATGGGCGTATCATCTTGTTCGGGCAATCTGAACAAGGTATTTTTTTCGATGAAAATGTCCACTTCATCACCTTCGGAACAAGATTGACTTAAATAATGAGAAGCTGCACCAAAATGGATTTGCCCTTCTTTTTCAAATGTCAATGTACCCAAAGTCATGTGAACTTCATTGTCAACTTCGCATTGGCTAGAAGCAATGGAGTAAAGTCGCGGTGTTTGCTTTCTGAATAAAGACAGCAACTGTTCAGCTGTTAATAAAACAGTATGGTTTTTTAAAACAATCACCGGCGGGGTATTGGCGATGTAATGATTGAGAGCAGCTTTGTCTGTGAGCAGCTTTTGCAATTCAGGATCAAGATGGTATTGCGCCAAAACATTCATAAAATGAGGGGTATTTTGGGTAATATTGTACTTTCGTTTTAAAACATCAAAAATATTGCCAGATTCACTACCGAATACCACGTTTTTTGCAGCATCGACACCAGTTATTTCCAAAATTTGCTTGACCAAATCATCGCTGTTAATGGGAATCACGCCAAGTGCATCGCCAGCTTGGTATTGAATGCCTGAATCAGCCAAGTCAATTTCTAAATGACGCACATCTTTATTGGCTTCATTGGCCGTTATTTTTTGGTTGGTCAAAATGCGGGCTCGAAAAGGTGAATCTTTGTGATGTGTTTGTTCTGGAAGCTTATCTGGTGTGGTTGGTGCTGATATTGGAGCCAAGCTGAAAGTTTGCAATGTGTTGCTGATGTCTTGAAGCCAAGCGTCAGCTGCATCTTGAAAATCCAAATCGCACAAAGCCAATGGACTTAAGCGTTTGCCACCTAGCGCAGCAAATTGAGCATCAAAATCTTTGCCTGCTTGGCAAAAATCTGGATATGAGCTGTCTCCTAATGCCAAAATGGAAAAATGAACCTTGCTTAAATCAGGTGCTTTTTTGGAGAATAGGGCTTTATAAAACACAATGGCTTCTTCTGGTGCTTCACCTTCACCTTGGGTAGAACTGATGAGCAAGACAATGTCTTCATGGGCCAATTGTTTTATTTTGTAATCTGCGACACTGCTTATGGTGGCTGTGATGCCTGTATTTTTCAAATGGTTTAGCAATTGATTGGCAACAGAGCGAGCATTACCCGTTTGAGATGCCGATAAAATAGTGATTTTTCGTTCTGTGGCAGTGGTGGTGGCAGATAAATTTGGGGTTCCCGTTAATGCTTCATCCAATGCATTTGATTTGTCTTCGCCTAAGCTGCGAGCCCATGCAAAACCAGCAACAAAGGCCAGTTGTGCAGAACTTAATTGATTAAGACTTTGGGCTAATTCTGGGGAAATGGGAACACTCATGTGTATTTTTCCTTTTTTTCTTTTTGGTTTTGCTTGTTGAACCATATTTCATTGATTTTTATGGATGATTTTGTTTAACAAGTGGATTAAATTTGCAAAATGGCTTTTTCCGTATTGGCCCGAATCATGCCAGCTGCAACTGTACGGTTGTTGGCTTCATCAATTAAAATAAAAGCGCCCGTTGCTGGGTTGTCTTGGTAGCTGCTGGCGTGAATGGCTTGTTGCACATTCAAATTCAACACCGCAATGTCATTGCTGTATAAGCCCGTGATTTCTGGCTTGGGCAATAAGTGATTGATGTCCCAAACGCAAGCAATGTCCGTGACTTTGGCTAAGGTCGATTGCGTGGCATGTTTTAAGACATAACGGCGATTTGTATTCAGTGGTAAATCATCAAGCCAACAAATGGCAGCTTGTATGTTCTTACTTGAAATCATGGGGTTGTCGATAGAGACAATGGCATCCCCTCGTGAAATATCAATGTGTGTATCCAACACCAGCGTTAACACATCAGCAGTTTGTGCTTGCTGCAATTCAAGACCATTTTTGTAAATGGCTTGGATATGGGCAGTTTTGCCATTTGGCAAGATCTTAACCGCATCACCAACATTCAGGCTGCCTGATTCTAGTCTGCCTTGGTAGCCTCGAAAATCATCGCGACTGCTGCCATCTTGTCGAATAACGCGTTGCACCGGAAAGTGAGCAAACTGGGTGGGATTGACCTGAAAAGAGGAGGGTAAATTTTCCAACCAAGGCAGCAGTGCTAAGCCATCAAACCACGGTGTACGATGGCTTGAATTGACAATATTGTCACCAGACAATGCACTGATGGGCACATAATGCAAGTTGGCATTGAGCTGCAATTGATTGGCTATTTTTTGATAGGCCGCTACGATTTTTTGGTACGCCGTTTCATCAAAATCCAATAAATCCAATTTGTTAATGGCAATGGCAATCGAAGGCGTTGCCAATAGCTTCAAAATGGCGCTGTGACGTTTGGTCTGTGTTAGCAATTGAACCGTATCTTGTGATAAATCCAGTTTACTGGCATCAATCAAGACAATGGCCGCATCCGCCGTCGAAGCACCCGTCACCATGTTGCGGGTATATTGCTCATGGCCAGGTGTATCTGCAATAATAAATTTTCGTTTGGGTGTGTTGAAATAACGGTAAGCCACATCAATGGTGATGCCTTGTTCACGCTCAGCCACAAGGCCATCTGTTAAACTTGCAAAATCAGGCATCTGATCTTAAGAACCTGTATTTTTAATGCTTTCTAATTGATCACTCAATAGGTTTTTACTGTCATACAACAAACGCCCAATCAAGGTGGATTTGCCATCGTCAACGCTGCCTGCGGTGATAAAACGCAAAACAGAAGTGGTGTTGTGAGTCATGTTTGCTCTGCTTTCTTTGAAAATTGAATATTAGAAATAACCAGCTCGTTTGCGCTCTTCCATGGCAGCGGCAGAGGCTTTGTCGTCCATGCGGGTTGCGCTGCGTTCGGAGATGGTGGTGATTGCCGTTTCTGCAATAATGTCTTGAGCCGTCTTGGCAACACTGGCAACAGGGCAAGTACAAGAGATGTCACCCACGGTGCGAAAACGGACGTCTTGGATCAAAGGTAATTCGTGTGCCAGTTTGGGCGTTAAATGGGTTATGGGAACCAATAATCCTTTTCGTTCAACAACTTCTCTTTTGTGGCTAAAGTAAATAGAAGGCAGTTGTAGATTTTCTCGGGCAATGTATTGCCAAATATCCAGCTCCGTCCAATTGGAGATTGGAAAGATGCGCATGTTTTCGCCATGAAAAAGTCGGGTATTGTACAAAGACCACAGTTCAGGGCGCTGATTTTTGGGATCCCATTGCCCAAACTCATCGCGAAATGAAAAAATACGCTCTTTGGCTCGGGCTTTTTCTTCGTCGCGTCTGGCTCCGCCCATCAATGCATCAAAACCATATTCCTCAATGGCCTCAACCAAAGACACGGCTTGGGCCGCATTGCGTGAATCATTTTCTTTTCGCAGCACTACACTGCCTTTTTTGATGGAATCTTCTACATGAGCGACAATCAATTGAGCCCCTGTTTTGGCAACGATTTCATCACGAAAAGCAATCACTTCGGGGTAATTGTGTCCAGTATCAATGTGCAATAGTTTAAAAGGCAGATGCAATTGTCGATGGGGAATTTGAAATGCCTTAATGGCCAAGGTTAATAACACCACCGAATCTTTACCCCCAGAAAACAGCAATGCGGGATTTTTGGCTTCGGCAATCACTTCTCGCAAAATGTAAATGGATTCAGCTTCTAAGCTGTCTAAATGTTGGTCTTGTATGGACATCGTGTTTCCTTATTTTGAATTCTTATGATTGTGAAGTGAGCTACCTGAGAAAAACTCATGACTGATGTAAGCCACACTCTTTACTGTCTTTGTTTTCCCACCACCAACGACCGGCACGAATGTCCTCATGCTCTCGAATCGCACGCGTGCAAGGTTCACAACCAATGCTGGGGTAACCTTGTTCGTACAAAGGATTCAAAACAAGATGATGAGCATGGACATATGCCCACACATCTTCATCTTCCCAGTCAAAAAGTGGATTGAATTTGTGTATGCCTCGTTCGCTATCCCATTCTTGCAAGTTCAAAGCAGTACGGGTCGTGGATTGACTGCGTCTTTGTCCCGTTATCCAAGCATCTGCGCCGATTAAAGCGCGATTTAGCGGCTGGATTTTTCGAACCCGACAACATGCTTTTCGATGGCTAACATCACTATAAATGTCAAAATTGGGTATTTGATTCAAATGAATCACATCTTCTGTTTGGGGTTTGAAAACATGAAAGTCAATTGGATGGGCATCTTGCATTTGCTGCATGAGAGCTTGGGTTTCAGGGTTCAGTTTTTCCGTATCCAATGTGATGGTTTGAATACCCAAAAGGAGCAAGTCAATGTGAGCAGAAATCACCATATCTTCGGCAGCTAAGCTGCTGGCAAACACAACATTAGAATAAGACTGTCCAATGAGAACTAAGCGCTTTTGTAAAGCTTCACTTTTTTCGATCAATGCTGTTGTTAAACGTGGTTTGGGTCGCTGCCAAAGCTGTGATGGGGACATGGTGGCTCTCACAATGGTTTTATTTCCAAACATCGTGTCATGTTTTGGGTGACTTTTAAAAGAATGCTTTGTCATTTAGATATAACCAATTTATCTTATAAAGAAAAGGCATATACAAAGTCAAAATGCTTATTTCACAGCAACTTATTGACTCTTTAATATCATAAAGACATACACAAATAGGTCGCAAACCATGAGTCATTATCCCATTTACATCGATTTAAAAAACAGAGCTGTCTTGCTTGTTGGTGCTGGTGTGGTAGCAGAAAGAAAAGCACAAAGCCTATTAAAAAGTGGGGCACGAATTCGTGTGGTTGCACAACAGCTGTCTAAACAATTTCAAATCTGGTTATCCGAAGACAAGATAGATTACTTGGGAAGTGATTTTGAAGAGAACATGCTTAAAGAAGTCTATTTGGTGATTGCAGCGACGCCTGATAATGCTTTGAATCAGCGCATCTTTCAGGCTTCAGAACAGCAACATCGATTGTGCAATGTGGTGGATGTACAAGCTTATTGTTCTTATATCGTTCCGGCCGTTGTGAATCGACATCCATTGCAAGTGGCCATTTCTAGCAGTGGCACAGCACCGGTTTTGGCACGACATTGGAAACAAAAAATAGAAACCTTGTTGCCCATGCATGTGGGTACAGTTGCCCAGTTTTGGGGTGAGTACCGACAGCAAGTTCAGGCTGCCATTGTTAAACAAGATCAACGCCGCTATTTTTGGGAAGACTTGCTAGATAACAGTCCTTTGGATGTTTTATTGGCACAAAACCAAGTTGCTGCTGCTCACGATTGGTTCAAATCGCATTTAAATGAAATCACGTTAAGAAAATTGAATTCACCCAAAAAATCAATTGGTGAGGTGGTTTTGGTGGGCGCAGGCCCCGGTGATGTGGGTTTGTTGAGCATCCATGCATTACAAGCACTGCAAGCTGCCGATGTGGTGTTATACGATGCATTGGTCTCTGATGGTGTTTGTGACTTGATTCGAAAAGATGCTTTAAAAATTGCGGCTGGTAAACGTGCCGGCGCCCACCAAGTGGCTCAAGATGAGACCAATCAGATGTTGGTGGATTATGCAAAATTGGGGAAACGGGTGGTGAGGCTCAAAGGTGGCGATCCTTTTGTTTTTGGAAGAGGAGGCGAAGAAGCACAGATTTTAGCAAGAGAAAAGATTCCATTTCGCATTGTCCCTGGCATTACTGCTGCATTGGGAGCAACCGCTTATGCTGGCATTCCTTTAACCCATCGAGATTGTGCCCAAACCGTGGTATTTATTACAGGCCATTGCCGTCCTGATGGTCATGATCTGGATTGGGAAAGCTTGGCCAAGCCCAAACAAACCTTGGTGATTTACATGGGTACGATTAAAGCACAAAGCATTGCAACCGAACTCATTAAGCATGGTTTGTCTGACCAGACCCCTGTGGCCATTGTGTCAAATGGCACTTTACCGATACAAAGCACACAAGTGGGCACTTTACATGATTTGCCAATACTGGCAAAACAAGCACCACGTCCGGCTTTAATTGTGATTGGAGAGGTGGTGTCATTGAAAACAGAATTATCATGGTTTTCTGAAGCAATCAATCCGATCAATATGGCCGGTACCGATTCGGTGTCTTCTTTGGCATAAAGATCAGATATGGGATTGAAGATGGCTTGGTTGTTGTATGGCAAAGGCGAGAATATCAGATTGATATCCTTTTTACAGCGGTGGTAAAAGCTGTTATATTAATAAATAAAAATGATTATCTTTATTATTAATATGAAGAATCCAGTATGTTCTAAGAAGGCTTTTGATGGGTATCGCTCACATTTACCAGCAATATCAAGATTATTTAACAAACAACTTAACAGGTCATGAGCTATTGGCTTGTGACCAATACCATTGTATTGCTCAGTTTAAGCAACCTGAACTGCAAACCACCATCCAGATTAATCAATTTGATGCTGAGATTTTATTGTCACGCAATCTTAGCCAAGGCAATGGAATGTATTGCAGCACCACCGAAAAATTCAGCCATAATTTTGCCTTGTTTTTAATGCTCGGTGGACGAAATCAAGTGATTTTTTCCGATGGTCGTGAATTAAAATCTGAAGCAGGGCATGTGTGGTTAGTTGGTGGGGATTTACACAATGCCAAAGAAATGAAAAAAACCATCAACGGGCAATTGTCGTCTATTCACTTGGATTTTTCGATGGCCAAATTGGAGCGTTGGCAAGAAGCAGGGGTTTTATCGGACAGCATTTTTACCCAGCGCAGCGGTGGGCAAACCCAAATGCAATTATTGCCCAAAGCATCCGCTTCGCTGATGCTGTTAGCACAAAGGCTAATGCAGCAGCCGTGCCATTCAGATGCCTTAGCGCATTTGGATTTGGAGGCGGGAACCTTGGATTTAACCGCCCATTTGTTGCGATTGATGTTAAACAACAAACAAGGGCGCACACAAATAAGCCAAATTGATGAAGCTATTGATATTATTCGCACTGAGTTTCATCAAAATTTAACCATTGCGGTTTTAGCAAGGCGCGTGGGTTTAAATGAATGTTATTTAAAACGCTATTTTAAAGAGCAAACGGGTGAGACCATTGCCAATTATATTCGTGCATTGCGCTTGGATTGTGCGCTAGAAATGTTAATCGATTGCAAAAAAAG
>JASLBZ010000019.1 GCA_030146285.1 Neisseriaceae bacterium
GACACAAGTAGATGCGATTGCCTGCGATAGCCCGATAAAGACAAGTCTATTGCAATTGGGTTTTGAGGCTCTTGTGCCAGTGCTGGATGTTGAAGTATTTCAGTCTATTCAATGGGAATTGGTGGATATTCAGATAACGCTGCATACTTCGGGCTCTTCTGGGCAGCCAAAAGAGGTGGTAAAAACATGGCAGCAAATGTGGCAAGAGGCCAAAGGCATTGCTGATGTTTTGCCTACTGAGGTTTTGATAAATAAGCCTGTTGTGTTAAGCAGCGTTAGTTCTCAGCATTTGTATGGTCTTAGTTTTCGCGTTTTTTTGTGTTTGTATTTGGGTTTGCCCATGTACCGAACACGTTTGGTTTTTCCAGAGACCTTATTGGCGGTGAGTACTGAGTATGCTCATTGTCTTTGGGTTAGCAGTCCCACATTGCTGCGCGCACTGAATAATGAACATCAAATGTTTTTGGCTCAAAAAAAGGTGGCTTTAGTACTCAGTGCTGGCGGTGTTTTGCCAACGCAGAATAAAATATTCTTACAGCAGGCCGTGGGTGCGTCGGTTTTGGAAATTTATGGCAGCACAGAAACTGGTGTTGTGGCTTACCGAATGGACAAGCCACATTGGCGGTTCTTCAAGGAAGTACAATACTCAGAGCAAGCTGATAATGGCTTGAGACTGACGTCTTTGTGGTGCCCAAATACAGAAACTTTGGCGGATGCGATTCACTGGGAAGGTGATGGTTTTGAATTGTTGGGGCGAGTCGATAGAATTATTAAAATGGCAGACAAGAGAATTTCACTATTGCAAATAGAAACGAAATTGTTATGCCATTCATGGCTACAAGATGCGCATGTGGTTAAGCATCCTGAAAATAGCCACCTACTGGCTTGGTTGGCCTTAAGCCCCAGCGGCATTCAGGCATGGTGCCAGTTAGGTCGAAAAGAGGTTATTAAACAAATCAAAGCACTGTTAAGCGAACAAGACAAAATGGCAATGCCTCGCTATTGGCGTTTTGATACCACATTGCCACGCAATGCACAAAGCAAGATTTCCCAGCAAGATGTGGTGAAGGTCGCCTTAGAACCCAAGATAGAGCCTCAATGGTTTGATGGGCAATGGGTCTCAGAGAATGAATACCACATTCAAGCAAGGATTCCCGTTGACTTACAGTATTTTAATGGTCATTTTGATAGCTTTCACTTGGTGCCTGGTGTGGTGCAATTGAAGTGGATGCTAGCCAAGCTGCAAGAGCTGGAATGGTTACAAAATACGCCTCGAATGCTGGAAAATTTAAAATTTCAAGGTTTTTTGCGTCCGAATGATGTGATGAGTGTGGTTTTAAAGCGAGATGTGCCACGTCAAAAATTGACTTTTCAGTGCGTTAAAGCAGATTCTAAAGTGGCTTCTGGGCGTCTGGTTATTCCCCAAGAGAGTGAGAAATGAAAATATTGGCAGTGATTCCGCATTACAATCATGGCACAACTGTTGGCGCTGTGGTTAAGGCCATGCAGCACATGAACATTGACAGTGTGATTGTTGATGATGGTTCAGATAATGTAGATACTTTAATGGCATTAGAAGGGTTGGAAGCAGAGGGTTTTAATGTGGTTTATCGTCCACTTAATGGTGGCAAAGGTGCTGCGGTCAAAACGGGTATTGCTTATGCCAAAGAGCATGGTTATAGCCATGCTTTACAGGTGGATGCCGATGCACAGCATAATCTTACCGATGCCAAGAAACTCATTGCTGCAGCCAAAAAAGACCCTAATGCTATTATTTGTGCGCAACCCATGTATGGTGATGACGCACCGAAATCCCGATTGTATGGGCGAAAAATAACCAATTTTTGGTTAATGATTAATACGTTATCTTGTGATATTAAAGATGGTATGTGTGGTTTTCGAATTTATCCAGTAGAGCAGACCAGTCGGGTTTTGATAAAATATTCAATTGGCAATCGCATGGATTTTGACAGTGATTTGTTGGTGCGGCTGCACCGAGAGCATTGTGTATTTGTCTGGATTCCCACTCCCGTGAAATATGAGGTCGGTGGCGTTTCTCACTTTCGAGTGTGGCAAGATAACCTGTTGATTTCTGGCATGCATACTCGTTTGTTTTTTGACATGCTGCGCCAATTTCCTCATCTTTTAAAAATGCGTTTGCAAAAAAATGACCAACAAAAGTAAGCATTGGGCAAACCAAAATGAACGTGGTAATCGTTTGGTTTTGAACATTACTCGTTGCTTGGTGAAGTACTGCCCACAATGGTTATTAAAGCCCGTTGTGGCTGTGGTGGTGCTGTATTATTTTATCAGTAGTAAAGCAGCCAGACGTCATGTTAGTGCTTACCAAGTTAACTTACAACAGCGTTTTCCAAAGTTACAGGCTGCTTTAAATTCCCCTTTTGCCGTTTGGCAGCAGTTTTATGCTTTTGCAACCTCGATTACAGATCGTTTTTCTGTCTGGCAAGGTAAAATTTCTTACCAAGATTTGATTGTGCATGATGAAGATAATTTGTACGCTGATATCAACACCCCGAAGCCAGGGGCGATAGGGCAAATTTTCATTTGTTCGCATTTGGGCAATATCGAGGTGTGCCGAGCACTGGTGCGCGAGCGCGAGGGATTTGAATTGAATATATTGATTCACAGCGCCCATGCCGTTGAGTTTAACAAAGCTTTGCAACAAGCAGGGGCCAGTCAGATTCGCTTGATTCAAGTGACGCAATTGGATGCAGAACTGATGATGCAACTGCATCAAAGAATCAGCAATGGCGAATGGATTGCCATTGCTGCAGATAGGGTACCTGTTAGAGGGGAAAAAACCATAGCAGCTGAGTTTTTAGGAAAAATGGCTTTGTGGCCACAAGGCCCATGGTTGTTAGCAGGGCTTTTGAAAGCGCCAGTCAATACCATTTTTTGTATTAAAGAACAAGGACAATACCATTTGTATTTGCGTCGTTTTGTAGATGCCATTCCTTGGCGTCGGCAAGAACGAAGTGCCGCCATTGCTGAGTGTGTAACACGTTATGCACAAGTTTTGGAGCAGCGGTGTGCACAATCACCATTGCAATGGTTTAATTTTTACGATTTTTGGAATCAGCATGACAGCTCAAAATAAACGGTTGCAACACAGCCTCACTTTGGAAGTGCCTTTTTTTGATGTCGACTCAATGGACATTGTTTGGCATGGACATTATGTGAAATATTTGGAAATAGCACGCTGTGCTTTTTTAAGTGCCATGGACTACGATTACATTACCATGAAAAAAAATGGTTATGGTTGGCCCGTGGTGCAAATGAATTTGAAATATGTTCGTCCTGCGCGGTTTGGCCAGAAAATTCGTATAGACGTGACATTAATAGAATACGAAAGCTCGTTAAAGTTTGATTATGTGATTGTGGATTGTGACAGCAATGAGAAACTGACC
>JASLBZ010000026.1 GCA_030146285.1 Neisseriaceae bacterium
CTAAAAATGGCCTTACCTTGCGGCATTTGCCAGCCACCTTGCCACTGAATGCGGTGCATGGTTTTAAGTTCATTTTCACCGTACCAAGACGCTGTTAATGGCACAAACGGCATCAAAATACCACGAGATTCCGACGTTCGTTTGCGAGCACTGCGAGCCAAAAATGCCACGCGACCATGTTGCTCACTAAAAGCCTCCACCCACAAACTGGTTTCTCGCCATGGATACGTCGTCAGCACAAAAATGGCCTCGTCATCCACACGCACTTTTTGAAATCGCTTATTCATTGCCACCGCTTTAATCCATCGATTTAAGATTATAACTCAGTTACTTGTTCACGCTAGCCCATTTACTTGGCTTTTGACAATAAAAAACCCCATAAGAATCGCTCTTATGGGGTCTGGTTTCATGCCGTTACAGAACTTCAATCAGCCCTGCTGCACCCATACCGGTACCGATACACATAGAAACGATGCCGTAACCTTTTTCACCACGATTTCGCATACCATGAATCAATGTCGCTGCACGAATCGCACCGGTTGCACCCAATGGGTGACCCAAAGCAATCGCACCACCATTAGGATTCACAACATCGCTGTTCAAGCCCAAGTCTTGGATGACTGCCAAAGCTTGCGCTGCAAAAGCTTCATTCAACTCAATCCATTTGATGTCAGCCAAATCAATCTTGTGGTTTTCCAAAACTGCAGGAATGGCAAATTTAGGACCAATGCCCATGATTTCAGGCGGCACACCGCGCACTGCAAAACCTGCATAGCGTGCAATTGGAGTTAAATTGTATTTTTCCAAAATGCGTTTAGAAACCACCAATAAAGCACCAGCGCCATCTGACATTTGCGAGCTATTGCCGGCCGTTACGCTGCCTTTTGCTGCAAAAACAGTCCGCAGCTTAGCCAAGCCTTCTGCCGATGTATCTGCACGAGGACCTTCATCAGTATCCAATAATTTGCGCACTTCTTTGACTTCACGGGTTGCCAAATCAGCCGTGCGGTACACAGCTTCAATCGGTGAAATTTCCGCTTTAAAAGCACCACTTTCAATGGCTGCCAAAGCACGGCGATGGCTCTCAACAGCAAAGGCATCTTGCGCCTCACGAGAAATATTCCACTGCTGAGCCACTTTTTCTGCTGTCAAACCCATGCCATAGGCAATCGCCATGTGCTCATCATCTTCAAAAATGCGAGGGTTTAATGCAACTTTATTGCCCATCATTGGAATCATGGACATGGATTCCACACCAGCGGCAATCGTTACTTCCGCTTCACCTGTACGGATGCGGTCAGCTGCAATTTGCAAGGCATTCACACCGCTTGAACAATAACGGTTAATCGTAATACCACCAACCGTATCCGGCAATCCTGCTAGCAATGCTGCAATGCGTGCCATGTTCAAACCTTGTTCTGCCTCAGGAAAAGCACAACCAGCCACAACATCATTAATCTCATTGGCATCCAAGCCTGGCGCTTGTTCTAATACGGCACGAATCACGTGCGCTAACATGTCATCAGGTCGGGTTGTGCGCAACATACCACGTGGTGCTTTGCCTACTGGGGTGCGGGTTGCCGCAACAATATATGCATCTTGTAATTGTGTCATTCTTATCTCCAACGATTAGTTGCGCAAAGGTTTGCCCGTGCTCATCATGTTTTCAATTCGCTCAAGCGTTTTCTCATTTTGCAATAACTCTACAAACACTTTGCGTTCCAAATCCAAAATCCATTGCTCATCCACCACAGTACCTTCATCCACATCACCACCTGTCATCACATAAGCGATTTGACTGGCAATGTGCATATCGTATTCACTGATGAACTGACCTTCTTTCATGTTCAGCAATTGGCCTTTAATCGAAGCTGCGCCTGTGCGACCTGCAACCTTAAAGGTTTGTTGGTTTTCTGGGCGGTAGTTTGATTTTGCCAATGTTTGTGCTTCATTCAATGCCACATACAAAAGTTCATGCGTATTGAAAATCACCACATCGCTAGGTCGTAAGAAACCTAATTCTTGAGCCTCTAGAGCACTGGTTGCCACTTTGGCTGTAGCCAAATTCATGAATTTGTCTTTTAAGGCTGCCAAGATATCGCCTTTGCTTTCGCGTGCAGCACGAAGAGCAAATTCTTTGCTACCACCACCGGCAGGAATCAAGCCGACACCCACTTCAACCAAGCCAATATAAGATTCTAACGCAGCCACGACTTTGTCACTGTGTAGCAAAAATTCACAACCACCACCAAACGCAAAACCTTGTGCGGCAGCGACAGTCGGAATACTGCTGTGACGCAAACGCATAGCAGTTTTTTGGAACAATGACACCGTATCTTCAATGGCTTTAATGTCGCCAGCAGCAAAAGCAGGCATCATTGATTTCAAGTCAGCACCCACTGAGAATGGGCCATCTTCAGACCAAATTACCATGCCATCGTATTCTTTTTCAGCCAAATCCAAACCACGGTTAAAGCCTGTTAACACTTCACCGCTAATGGCATGCATTTTATTGGTATTGCTAAGAATCAAAATATTGCTAAATTCAGGCAAGGTAAATGCACGCACAACATCGGTTTCAAATACAGTTGTGCCCAATACTGGATGACTTTCACCCAATAAACGCGCAGGCACAATTTGGCGCTGATACACATCTAAGGTCGAACGAGCATCTTGTAAACCCGTTGTAAAGTTGTAGCTACCCGCATCGTCATGTACGCCCGTACGACTGGCTTCCAATGCCCAAGCTGGCAGTGGCTCATTGGTCATGGTCTTACCTGCTTCAATGTCTTGTGTAATCCATGCTGCCACTTGTTGCCAGCCTGCCGCTTGCCAAGTTTCCAATGGACCCATGTCCCAACCAAAGCCCCAACGAATCGCAAAATCAATATCACGAGCGTTATTGGCAATGTCTTTGGCATTCACTGCAATATAGTGGAATGCATCGCGTAAAATAGCCCACACAAATTGTGCTTGTGGGTTTTCTGAAGCACGCAAAGCAGCCAAACGCTCAGTTGGGTTTTCCAGTTTTAAAATATCCAAGACTTCGGCATCTGCTTTACCGCTAGAAGGCACATATTCACCTTTGCTCGGTTCAAACATCATGATGCGTTTGCCTTCTTTTTTGAAAATACCGCCTTTGGTTTTTGCACCCAAAGCGCCTTTTTCAATCAAGCCAAGTAACCACTGTGGCAACTCAAAATAATCATGCCATTTGTCTTCTAATAAGCCCGTTTGCATAGTTTTGGCAACGTGAGCAAAAGTATCCAAACCCACCACATCGGCAGTTCTAAAAGTAGCTGATTTCGGGCGACCCAATCGACTGCCGGTTAAACCATCGACAACATCAAAACGCAAACCGAATTTTTCAGCGTTATACATGGTTGCAAGCATGGAGAAAACACCAATGCGGTTGGCAATAAAGTTAGGCGTATCTTTGGCTCTAACCACGCCTTTGCCCAAGCTGCTTACCAAGAAACGCTCTAAATTATCCAAAACAGTTAAGTCTGTTTCAACACAAGGAATCAATTCCACCAAATGCATATAGCGAGGTGGGTTAAAGAAATGCACACCACAAAAACGGTGCTTCAATTCTTTTGGAAATTTTTCACCCAAAACTTCAATCGACAAACCGGAGGTATTGGTTGCAAAAATGGTATTTTCACCCAAATAAGGTGCCACTTTTGCGTATAGGCTTTCTTTAATGTCCAAGCGCTCAGCCACGGCTTCAATCACCAAATCACAATCGCGCAATTGATCCAAGTTTTCTTCATAATTGCCTGCTTGGATATAACTTAATGCAGATGAAGATGCCAATGGTGCGGGCTTTTGCTTTTTCAAAGCAGCCAAGGCTTTATTTACAATGCTATTTTTAGGGCCTTCTTGGGCTGCTAAATCAAATAAAACAGTGGGTACTTTGGCATTGGCCAAATGGGCTGCGATTTGTGCGCCCATCACCCCAGCGCCCAATACGGCAACTTTTCTTACCACAAACTTTCCCTGTGACATGGTGACCTCTTTCTTATTAAAAGTTTAACAATTTAAAAGGGCAAACATGCCCTTTTAAATTATCGAAGTGAAATTAGAAACGATAGGTGTATTGAACACCCAAGATTTGAGCATTGCTCTTGTATTTTGCTGTGCCATTGGTGCGACTGGATACACAGCTTTGCGAACCGACACCAGATTGAACTGCACCACACCAACCATTCACATTGGCAGTGGCATTTTTAATGTGAATGTAGCTGTAACCCACATCAATGGTATTTTGTTTGTTGATGTCATATTTACCACCCACAGAGAACCAAATGCGATCATTGTCTGGCATTGTGCTTAAACGCTCATCGGCACTGCGAACAGGCGATTGGTCATATGCCACACCGAAACGCAATTGCAATGGTTGGCTATATTGGTAAGCAGCGCCCAAAGAGAACTTAAAGGTATCTTTCCAATGGGGTTTCAAAACAGTATGGTTAGAAACCTTTGTGCCATCAGCTAAACTTGTAGGATTAGGATTGGCTACAACTTTAGGTGCATCAATATATTCAATATCAATCTCATTAAAGCGTGAGTGCTTGGTCCAAGTTACATCACCAAATAGTTTCCAGTCTGGATTCACTTTCCACATACCGTGAACAGATAAAGATTCTGGTGTCACAATTTTCACACGGGCTTTACTGTCATGGTAGCCAGCACCAGAAGGAATAGGAGTACCTGGAATTAAGCCATAATCACCACCAATCAAATCTTCATTAGCAACAGCACCGGCACCCACCATTTCCCAGTCAGCATTACCCTTTAATGTATGCTTAATTTTTGAGCGATAGCTAACACCCATACGCACATCATCATTGATATCCCACATCCAGCCTAGGTTGTAACCAAATCCCCAATCATCACCTTTAATATTCGCTTTACCGTCAGCAGTACCGTCAACAGAAGCTTGTGCTTTTTGCTGATACTCCACAGCTAATGACGGGTTGCCAGCAGCCTGAGCAGCTGCTGCTTTTTGCAAATAGCCAATTTGAGCCAAACCTGCAAAATTCGCATATTGACGCAACTCAGCAGAACTGCGCTGGGCAATCAAGCCCACTGCAACCGAATGCTTCTCATTGATTTTGTAAGCAATTGTTGGGTTAATATCAATTGAGGTTAACTTGGTTTTATTGACGTTGTAGCGCAATACCGAATCTTCTTGGTAATCGGTAGACGATGCAAAAGGCACATACACGCCCAAACCCACGGTAATCTTGTCATTGACTTTATGAG
>JASLBZ010000082.1 GCA_030146285.1 Neisseriaceae bacterium
GGTAAATATTACTACGGCACAGGTCGTCGCAAAAGTTCAGTTGCACGTGTGTTCTTGCAAAAAGGCAGCGGCAAAATCACTGTAAACGGTCGTCCTATTGATGAATTCTTTGGTCGTGAAACAAGCCGAATGGTTGCTCGTCAACCTTTAGCCTTGACTGAAAACCTAGAATCTTTCGACATCAAAGTAAACGTAGCTGGTGGCGGTGAAACTGGTCAATCAGGTGCAATTCGCCACGGTATCACTCGTGCGCTAGTTGACTACGATGCAGCTTTAAAACCTGCTCTTTCACAAGCTGGCTTCATTACTCGTGATGCTCGTGAAGTGGAACGTAAAAAACCTGGTTTGCGCAAAGCACGTCGCGCAAAACAATTCTCAAAACGTTAATCTGTTTTGTTATACAAAAACCGCCTTCACAGGCGGTTTTTTATTATCTATTGCTCTTTTACTCACAGTTCTTTGCATCTTTGGGATAAAAATCCTACAATACTGATTCACATCAAATTTCCGTATAAAAGACTTCGTCAATGAATAAGCAATTTAAAATTGGTATTGTCGGCGCCACAGGCTACACAGGCGTTGAGTTATTAAGACTCTTGGCCTCTCATCCAGAAGCCAACGTTATCGCCGTGACAAGCCGCAAAGAGGCTGGACGCTCTGTTGCTGATTACTTCCCAAGCTTGCGCGGGTTTTACGATTTGGATTTTCAAAGCCCAGATTCGGTTGACTTTACCCAATGTGACTTGGTTTTCTTTGCCACGCCCAATGGCGTCGCCATGAAAGAAGCACCTGCCCTTTTAGATCAAGGCATTAAGGTGATTGATTTGTCTGCTGACTATCGCATTCAAGACCAAGCAACATGGGAGCGATGGTACAAAATGGAACATGCCAGCCCAAGCTGGATTGCCAAAGCTGTATATGGTTTAAGTGAGCTCAATAAAAAAGAAATTCAAAATGCACAATTAATCGCTAACCCTGGCTGCTACCCAACCGCAGTGAGCTTGCCATTATTGCCTTTGATTGAACAAGATGTATTGGTGAACAACAGCCAAATCATTGCCGACTGCAAATCTGGCGTTTCTGGCGCAGGGCGCAATGCCAGCATTGGCTCGCTTTTTTGTGAAGCTGGGGATAATTTCAAAGCTTATGGCATTGCTGGCCACCGCCATTTACCTGAGATTCGCCAGTCCATTTCATTGTTTGACGACAGCCTAGCCAAAAATTTTGTGTTTGTTCCACACCTAACCCCCTTGATTCGTGGCATGCATGCCACCATCTATGTAGAAGTTAAAGATGATTTGTGCTTACACAATCTTTTGAGTGAGCATTACCAAAACAGCCTATTTGTTGATGTGTTGCCTCAAGGAAGTTGCCCTGAGACACGCTCAGTAAAAGCATCCAATCAATGTCGAATTGGTGTGCAAAAAGCACCTGAAACAGAAACCAATACATGGATTATCTTATCTGTGATTGATAACTTGGTGAAAGGCGCAGCAGGACAAGCCATTCAAAACATGAATTTAATGCTGGGTTTAGATGAAAATATGGGCTTAACACACGCCCCCACCTTGCCCTAAAATACTACACATAATATACATCCTAAAAAAGGAAAAACCATGTCAGAACAAGAAACCCCTATTGTTTTCACAACCAGCTGCTGCACCAAAGTTAAAGACTTGATTGCTGAAGAAAACAACCCTGATTTGAAATTGCGTGTCTTCGTTAATGGTGGCGGCTGCTCTGGCTTCCAATACGGTTTCACTTTTGATGAAATCACCAATGAAGATGATTTTGAAATTAAAGAAGATGGCCTGACTTTCTTGGTTGACCCCATGAGTTACCAATACTTAATCGGCGCTGAAATTGATTACACAGAAAGTCTACATGGCTCTCAATTTGTGATTCGCAACCCGAACGCAACCACAACTTGCGGCTGCGGCTCTTCATTCTCAGTATAAGCATAACAGCAGACAAAACAGGCTTACCTTTACAGGCAGCCTGTTTTTTATACTTAGCTGTGCTAACGGCACAAAAAAAGCAGCCTTTTGGCTGCTTTTTAATTGGGTGCTTTAAAACAAGGCATCCAAATTGGCATTGGACTTCGGTGCTGGATTGCTCGGCTTCACTTCCGTTCCTCCACCTGAACTACCGCCGCCAGCATTCGATGGCGCAATCACCACACCACCTTCATCAGAAATGCCACTATCGTTAGCACCACCGCTAGAACGATTATCCAAACCCAAGTTAGGATTGGTACTTTGGTATTCTTGGTAGTAATACTCACCACCTCGTTGCACCAAACCTGCTGGTGGTTTCTGCGTCAAAACAGGCTTGCCTTTTAGTGCTTCACGCATAAAGTCCACCCAAACTGGCAAGGCAATCACACCACCATAGCCTGATGCACCTAAGCTCTTAGGCGTATCAAAACCAACATACACAGCCGTCACCACTTCTGGGTTATAGCCTACAAACCATGCGTCCTTACCATCGTTGGTGGTACCTGTTTTACCATGAATATCACTGCGACCAATCGCACTGGCACGTGCACCTGTACCCACGCGCACCACATCACGCAACAAGGTGTTCATAATAAAGGCATTGCGAGGATCAATGGCTAACTTCGCATTTTCACCAGCTACCAATGGTTTGGTCTGTGCACGCAGGCGTCCTGTACCATCGTAAATCTTATCAATGATGTAAGCTGACACACGGTAACCGCCATTGGCAAAAATCGCATAAGCTTCTGCCATTTGCATTGGCGTTACCGAACCTGAGCCCAAAGACATGGCCAATGTAGCAGGATGGTCTTTGGCTTTAAAGCCAAATCGCTGGATGTATTGCTGTGCTCCTTGAGGCGTTACCGCCATCATAACGCGAATGGTCACCATGTTTTTAGAAGCCACCAGCGCTTGGCGCAAGGTAATGTAACCTGCATAACGACCATTTGAGTTCTTAGGTCGCCAAGCTTTACCACCAGCACCTAAGCCTGGTAATTCAATCGGCGCATCATTCACGACGCTGCTCACAGTAAAGCCTTTATCCAAACCAGCTGAATAAATAAACGGCTTAAAGGTCGAACCTGGCTGACGCATCGCTTGCGTGGCACGGTTAAACGCCCGTTGGTTGAAGTCATAACCACCTACAATGGCATAAACAGCACCCGTTTGTGCATTGATTGAAACCAAAGCACCCTGTAAATCAGGTGACTGAACCACAACCCATGTGCCTTTATTCTTCTTCACTCGAATAACAGCACCTTCTTGTACTTGTTTATCGCCTAACTTGCTATTGTTGATAGCGGCTTTGACCAATGAAATTTGATTGGCGCTCAATGAAACACGGCCCACATTTTCAATATACACATTCAAAGCATTGTTACTTGCTTTTAGCACAACAGCAGGAATCCGCTCTTCAACCACGCTCAATGTTGACAGATATTGCTCTAATTGTTCGTCCAAGTCCCCTTCTTGCTGAAGTTTCTTCAAATTCACCAATGCCTCTGCACCATGAAAACGACGACCGCGATCAAAGGTATCCAAGGCTTTTCTCAAAGAACGTGTCGCCACTTTTTGCAAATTAGAATTGACCGTCGTATAAACTTTAAAGCCTTGCGTGTATGCCTCATCACCATATTTCTCAAACATGGCTTGGCGTGCCATTTCTGCAGCATAAAGTGAATACTCGTCCAAATCAAAGCGAGCACGCTCATAAGTTAAAGTCTGATTTAAAGCAGCGGTTTTTTCCGCTGATGTAATCATGCC
>JASLBZ010000057.1 GCA_030146285.1 Neisseriaceae bacterium
TGGTACACGTTTCAGAAATGGACTGGACTAACAAAAACGTACACCCAAGCAAAGTGGTTCAATTGGGAGACGAAGTTGAAGTGATGATTCTTGAGATTGATGAAGAACGTCGTCGCATTAGCTTGGGTATGAAACAGTGTCAAGCTAACCCTTGGGATGAGTTTGCAGCTGGCCATGAAAAAGGCGACAAATTGTCAGGCGCAATCAAATCAATTACTGATTTTGGTGTGTTTGTTGGTTTACCAGGCGGCATCGATGGTTTGGTTCACTTGTCTGATTTGTCTTGGACTGAAGCTGGTGAAGAAGCTGTTCGCAAATACAAAAAAGGCGACGAAGTTGAAGCTGTTGTATTGGCGATTGATGTTGAAAAAGAACGCATTTCTTTGGGTATCAAACAACTTGAAGGCGATCCATTCAACAACTTCGTTAGCGTAAGCGACAAAGGTGCTTTGGTTAAAGGTATCGTTAAATCTTTAGATGCTAAAGGTGCTGTAATCCAATTGGCAGATGATGTTGAAGGCTACTTGCGTTCTTCTGAAATCTCACGTGATCGTGTTGAAGACATTCGTAACCACCTAAAAGAAGGTGACGAAGTTGAAGCGGTTATCGTGATGGTTGATCGCAAAAACCGTGGTATTAACTTGTCTATCAAAGCGAAAGACGCGAAAGAAGAAGGCGAAAACTTACGCGCAGTTTCAGCTAACAGCAGCAACATCAACGCTGGTACAACTAGCCTAGGTGATTTGTTGAAAGCTAAGCTTTCTGGCGAAGAGTAAGGATAAGTCATGACCAAGTCTGAGTTGATGGTTCGTTTAGCAGAGATGTATTCTGTACAAAATAGTACTCAACTGGTCGCGAAAGACGTAGAGCACAGTGTTAAAGTGTTGATTGACACGATGACACGTGCTTTAGCAAAAGGTCAGCGCATTGAAATTCGTGGTTTTGGTAGTTTTGACCTAAACCATCGACCTTCTCGTGTTGGTCGCAATCCTAAGACTGGCGAAAAAGTAGAGGTACCTGAGAAATACGTACCACACTTTAAGCCTGGCAAAGAATTGCGTGAACGAGTTGATCAAAGCGCTGTTAACCAATAAGTATCTAATCGCACCAAATCAGCGCCGCCCTCAAGCGGCGCTTTTTTATTTTATACACTCAGTGAAAGTTGTTATGACTACAAACAATGTTTTTACTGCGCCTGCATATGCGAATCACAGTCCAAAAGCATGGTATGAACTTGCTAAGAAACAAACCGGATTTATTGCAGATCCTGCCCAAGAAGAAGCCATTGATTATTTAGATCGATTGTGGCAAGAGCTAATGGCATTTAAGAAAAAGCGCAATCGTTTTTTGGGTCGTACTATCCGCTCACCATTGTCACCTAAAGGCTTGTATTTTTGGGGTGGTGTGGGGCGTGGCAAAAGTTTCTTGATGGATGCATTTTATGGTTGCTTGCCATACAAGCGTAAGCGTCGTGTGCATTTTCATGCTTTTATGTCTGAAGTGCATCAGCGTCTGGCAGAGCGAAGTCACGAAGAGAATCCATTGAATATGGTGGCAAATGATTTGTCAAAAGAAGTTCGTGTGCTGTGCTTTGATGAATTTCATGTCAGTGATATTGCCGATGCCATGATTTTAGGGCGTTTGCTAGAAGGGTTGTTCCAGCGAGGTGTCGTAATGGTGGCGACTTCTAACTTTGCGCCGGATGACTTGTATTATCAAGGGCAAAACCGCAGCAGCTTTTTGCAAACAATTGCATTGATTAAAAAGAACATGACTGTGGTGAATGTTGATGGTGGAGAAGACCATCGTTTGCGAACCTTAAAGCAAGCACCTGTGTACTATGTGCCAAACAATGAAAGCAGTGATCAAAAGCTGAAGAATTTGTTTGAAAAATTTACCAAAGATCAAGAGTTGTTGGGTCATGATGTCACCATTTTAGGTAGGCCATTAACATGCATTGCCAGAACCCGTGAGGCTATTTGGTTTGATTTTCAAATGCTGTGTTTTGGTCCACGCTCACAAAACGATTATTTGTATTTGGCAAAAAATTACAAAGCCGTTTTTATTTCGAATATTACTGCACTCACACCTGCTCAAAAAAGTGAGGCGCGACGTTTGACTTGGTTGATTGATGTTTTTTATGATTACCGCGTCAAAATGGCAGCAACAGCCGATGTTTTGGCGGAAGATATTTACACCGAAGGTGACTTTGCCAATGAGTTTGTTCGCACTGTGAGTCGCATGGTGGAAATGCAATCTGAATCTTATTTGGATTTACCACATTTAACATTACCAAAGTAAATAACAACAATAAAAAATAAGAATATTCTCGTAAACCTTGCTAGAATACGGCCTGAGAAAATTTTTTTAAAAAACCTTGGAGTTTAAAATGGCGATCGAACGCACAATTTCTATTATCAAACCTGATGCAGTTAAGAAAAACGTTATTGGCCAAATTTATAGCCGTTTTGAAAACAATGGCTTGACTGTTGTTGCTGCTAAGATGAAACAATTGAGCCAAGCGGATGCAGAAGGCTTTTACGCTGTGCACAAAGAACGTCCTTTCTTTGCTGATTTGGTATCATTCATGACAAGTGGTCCTGTAATGATTCAAGTTTTAGAAGGTGAAGATGCTGTTGCTAAAAACCGTGATTTGATGGGCGCAACTAACCCTAAAGAAGCTGCTGCTGGTACCATCCGTGCTGACTTTGCTGATTCAATTGATGCAAATGCTGTACATGGTTCTGATAGCTTGGAAAATGCTAAGATTGAAATGGATTTCTTCTTCACTGCTGAAGAAATCTGCAATCGCTAATTTGTAGAAGAAAGAATTCAGGCAGTTTAGGCTGCCTGAAAAAGTTATGCAAACTAATTTATTGAATTATGATTTACAAAGCTTAACCAAGCTTTTTGAAGAGATGGGCGAGAAGCCTTTTCGTGCGAAGCAAGTGATGCGCTGGATGCATCAGGGCAATGCTGCGTCTTTTGATGAGATGACAGATTTGGCCAAAAGCTTGCGTGCGAAATTGGATGATACTGCCTGTGTTAAGGTTCCTGATTTGATGGCATCACAAGAGTCAGTGGACGGCACACGAAAATGGCTATTGGATGTGGGTACAGGCAATGGTGTTGAAACGGTATTCATTCCAGAAGCTGAACGCGGTACGTTGTGTATCTCATCACAAGTTGGTTGCGCGTTAGAATGCACTTTTTGCTCTACAGGACGCCAAGGTTTTAACCGCAATTTGACGGCGGCAGAAATCATTGGGCAGTTGTGGTGGGCAAATAAAGCATTGGGTGTGACGCCAAAAAATGAGCGTGTCATCTCAAATGTTGTTATGATGGGCATGGGTGAGCCTTTGGCTAACTTTGATAATGTGGTAACAGCACTGAATATTATGCTGGATGACCATGGATATGGCCTGTCTCGTCGTCGAGTAACGGTATCCACCTCTGGTATGGTGCCTCAAATGGATCGTTTGCGCGAAGCTGCGCCTGTGGCTTTGGCTGTGTCATTGCATGCGTCAAATGACAAAGTGCGTGATGTGATTGTTCCCATTAATAAAAAATACCCGTTAAAAGAATTAATGGCCGCGTGTGAGCGTTATTTGGTTAATGCACCACGTGACTTTGTGACGTTTGAATATGTTATGTTGCAAGGAATCAATGATGAAGTCCAACATGCCCATGAGTTGGTGCAGTTGGTTAAAGACATTCCTTGTAAGTTTAATTTAATTCCATTTAATCCGTTCCCAAATTCGGGCTATGAGCGTTCGAGCAACAATAGAATTTATGCGTTCCGTGAGGTCTTACAAGCGGCAGGATTAATCGTCACCGTTCGCAAAACGCGAGGCGATGACATTGATGCTGCTTGTGGTCAGCTTGCTGGCCAAGTCAAGGACAAAACCCAGCGCCAAGTGAAATGGCAAAAATTACATAAGGAGTAGTCTTATGCAGTGGATGAGTACAACAAGAAAAACATTACTGGCAGTTTCAACAGCACTTTTATTGGGTGCATGTGCGTCGAATGATGGTTTGAAAGAACGTACTTCCACTGAAAAAGCCCATGATCTATCTGAGACACAAACAGATCTGGCTATTGCTTTGATGGATGATAACAACTCTCGTGAAGCGTTGGCGATCGTTCAAAAAGCCATCAGTAGCAATAGTAAGAATGTTCGGGCTTGGACTATGCAAGCACAAATTGAACAAGAGTTAAAAATGAATGACAAGGCTGCCGCTACTTTTCGTCAAGCCTTGTTACTGGCACCTAACAGTGCAGAAGTGAATAACAGCTATGGTTGGTTTGTTTGTGATGGTCTAAAGCAGCCCAAAGAATCCATTCAATATTTTGATAAAGCTTTGGCTGACCCGACTTACCCCAGTCCTTACCATGCGTATTACAACAAAGGTGTTTGCTTTAATAAAATGGGCAACCCACACCAAGGTAAAGAATATTTGATGCGTGCTTTGCAAGCCCAACCTAAGTTCTTTCCAGCAAAACGTGAGATTGCTCGAATTGATTTGGAATTAGGACAGGTTCGCTCAGCAGAGCAATACTTTGGTGATTACCAAAGTCGTGTCGAACAATTAAGTGCAAGTGATATATTGTTAGGTTGGAAAATTGCCCGCGCAGCGGGACAAACACAAGCAGCATATGAGTATGAAATGCTGCTGCAAGTATCATATCCATATTCAGATGAACTACGCGAAATCACTACGGGAAAATAAGAAGATGAGTACAACGCCAACGAAAAATTTCAATCTTGAAAAGGCGAAAGCATTAGGGATTTTGCTAAAAAGCAAAAGAGAAGAGAAAAATATTTCTATTGGTGAGGCTGCTGAACGGTTGAAGCTGACTGCCAAGCAAATTGAAATCATCGAAAACGGTGATTATGATTTGTTGCCAGAGCCTGTCTTTGTTCGTGGTTTTGTGCGCAGCTATGGCCGATTTTTGGGTTTAGATGATGCACAAACGGCAGTTGAATTGGATGAAATCATTCCAAGTCTAAAAAAATCGCAATCAAGCAATGCTGCAAAGCCTGGTGAAAAAAGCATTAACTACCAACAAAAAGAAGTTCCAAAATCATTCCCACGAGCCATTCCTTTGGCATTGGCCGCTGTGGTTTTGGTGGGTGTGATTATTGCATGGCAAAGTAAGTCAAATGCACAAACAGAACAAGATACGGCAGAGTCTTCATTGCAAGTTGGACAGATGGCAGAACCTAGCTTGCCTTCTGCGAATGCCATTGTAGTGCCGCTTGATTCATTAGAAGCCAGTGCTGCTGCAGCGAGTGAATTGACACAAGAAAACAATGCAGCAGGTGCGTCAGAAGCTGTGAGCAGTGACAGCGCTGTTGCTGCCAATGAATTGAGTATTAAAGTTCGTTTCCGATCGAACCTGGTGGTAACGGATGCAGATGGCAAAGTATTAAAAAGCGGTATTGTTGCTGCAAACAGCGAACATAAATTTAATGATGGCAAAGCACCGTATTCTATTCGAATCGGTTACGGCACTGGTGCAACTGTGCAGTATGGTGGCCAGGCTTTGGATACAGCTAAGCATTTTGTTGAAGGAAAAACCATTTCGATGACGGTGCCGCAATAATGAATGATTTAGTCAGACGCAAGACACACCAAGTTCAAATAGAACATTTGTTTGTGGGTTCAGATTCTCCGGTGGTGGTGCAGTCCATGACCAATACAGATACTGCGGATGCTTTTGGAACCGCTGCACAAGTAAAAGAGCTGGCTGATGCGGGCTCTGAAATGGTTCGAATCACGGTCAATAGCCCAGAGGCAGCCTGTAAGGTGGCTGAGATTCGCCAGCGATTAGACGATATGGGTTGTAATGTCCCTTTGGTTGGTGATTTTCACTTTAATGGTGAGCGTTTATTGCTTGAATACCAAGATTGTGCCAAAGCACTTGCCAAATACCGAATCAATCCGGGTAATGTTGGTAAAGGTGCGAAGGGTGATGAAAAATTCGCTTACATGATTCAGCAAGCGATGGAGCACAACAAAGCGGTTCGCATTGGTGTTAACTGGGGCAGTTTGGACCAAAGCTTGGCCAAACGCCTCATGGATATTAACAGCAAGCTGGACCAGCCACAGTCTCCTGAAAAAGTGATGAAAGAGGCCTTAATTATTTCAGCCTTAGAGTCTGCTGAAAAAGCAATGGACATTGGTTTGCCGGAAAATAAAATTATTTTGTCTTGCAAAGTTAGTAATGTTCAAGATTTAATCGAAGTGTACCGAGATTTGGGTAGCCGCTGTGAATTTCCATTGCATTTGGGTTTAACCGAAGCTGGGATGGGATCAAAAGGCATTGTTGCTTCAAGTGCTGCATTGGCAGTATTGTTGCAAGAGGGTATTGGCGATACCATTCGCATCTCATTGACACCAGAACCAGGTGCCGCGCGAACCCAAGAAGTGATTGTAGCGCAAGAGCTGCTGCAAACCATGGGCTTGCGTAATTTCACGCCATTGGTAACAGCTTGTCCTGGTTGTGGTCGCACCACCAGTACTGTGTTTCAAGAGTTAGCACGGGATATTCAGCATTATTTGCGCGAGCAAATGTTGGTATGGCGTTTGCAATACCCAGGTGTTGAAGCCTTGAATGTGGCGGTGATGGGCTGTGTGGTTAATGGTCCAGGTGAAAGCAAATTGGCTGACATTGGCATTAGTTTGCCAGGTACAGGTGAAACACCCATTGCACCAGTGTATGTTGATGGTGAGCGTCAAGTCACCCTAAAAGGTGACAATATGGCACAGGAGTTTTTGGCCATTGTGAATCAGTATGTCGAAGAAAATTATGGTGAATTTGGTAAAAAACGCACACAAAATCGTGTGATTCCCATTCACCAAAACAATTGATTAGAAAAGAATAGAAGTCATGGCGAAGAAATTACAAGCGGTCAAAGGCATGAATGACTTGTTACCGCAAGATTCTGCTTTTGTACAAGCTTTTGAAGATATTGTTAAAAATTGGGCAAAAAGCTACGCTTACCAACAAATCAGAACCCCTATTATCGAGTCAACTAGTTTATTTGTTCGCTCAATAGGCGAAGAGACGGATGTTGTTGGTAAAGAAATGTATACCTTTGATGATTATGGTGAATCTTTAAGTTTGCGTCCAGAAGGAACAGCTTCTTGCTTGCGTGCTGTGGTTGAGCACAATTTACTTTATAATGGTCCGATGAAGCTTTGGTACATGGGGCCGATGTTTCGCCATGAAAAGCCACAAAAAGGTCGCTACCGTCAGTTTCATCAAGTGGGTGTTGAAGCATTGGGCTTCTCTGAGCCTGATGTGGACGCTGAAATCATTGCAATGACAGCTGGTCTTTGGGATAAGCTGGGTGTTCTTGAGCATGTTGAATTGCAAATTAATACCTTGGGCGTGCGTGAAGAGCGAGCAGAGCACCGTGAGGCTTTGGTTGCATACTTAAAAGAGCATGAAGAATTATTGGATGAAGACAGCAAACGCCGTTTGCATACCAATCCGCTACGCGTATTGGACACCAAGAATCCACAATTGCAAGAGATGGCCAATAATGCACCTAAGCTGATTGATTATTTGGGTGAAGCATCTTTAAACCATTACAATCAATTAAAAGCTTTGTTGGATTACCTTGGTATTGCCTATGTTGAAAATCCACGTTTGGTGCGTGGTTTAGATTACTACAACATGACAGTATTTGAATGGGTGACCAGTAAATTAGGCTCACAAGGTACGGTGTGTGGTGGTGGTCGCTATGATGGTTTGATTGAAGAGTTAGGTGGCAAACCTGCGCCTTCTGTTGGTTTTGCAATGGGTGTTGAGCGTTTGTTGCTGTTGGTACAAGAATGCGGTCAACTAACAGCCTCTGATGCGCCTGATGTGTATGTGGTTCACCAAGGTGAAGATGCTTTGAAGCTTGCCATGACGGCAGCCAAAAACATGCGTGATTCTGGTTTGTCAGTAAGCTTACACTATGGCAGTCAAGGTTTTAAAAATCAACTTAAACGTGCAGACTCTTCCGGTGCGCGTGTGGCGGTGATTATTGCTGGCGATGAAGTCAATGATGGCACGGTAGCGCTCAAAGATTTGCGTGGTGAATTTGGGCAAGTGACTGTGGCGCAGTCTGATTTATTACAACAATTACAGAAATGGAATTTGAACTGATGGCTTACGATTTACAAGATCAAGAAGAATTGGATAATTTCAAACGCATTTGGAGCAGTTGGGGTAAATGGGTTTTCTTATTGTTGGTATTAATTTCTTTGGGCTATTTTGGTAATACTGTTTATCAAGGCCATCAAGAAACGAAGAATGAAGAGGCTGCAGCAATCTTGTCGCATTTAATTGATGAGGCCAATGCGAAAAACCAAGCTGCTGTTTTGGTGGATTTGAAAAATCTACAAGAAAATTACCCAAATAGTATTGCTGCAACACAAGCAACGTTTATGGAAGCTGCAACCGCATTTGATGCAGGTGAGTATGCTCAGTCAGAAAAACACTTGGGTTGGATTCGTGAACACAATAAGAGTGCATTGGTTAATGCCTTGCTTTTACAGCGTACAGCGACTATCAAGTTGCAAGAAAATAAATTAGATGAGGCTTTGGCGCTTGCACAAACCAAAGTGGATCCCAGTTATGCAGGTGTGATGTTGGAGCTAGAAGGTGATATTTATGTTGCCAAAGGTGACAGCAAAACAGCAAAAGAGAAATATCAGGCTGCTTTAGAAAAAGCGGACAAAGAGCTTCCCGGTTACGAGTTGCTTCAGCTAAAAGCTGCGCAGTCTTAATGCATGTAGTTGGTTTCTTTGAAGCCAACTTTTTAGATTTAACCAAACAGCTTCGCTGTTTTTTACTGTAGTGATTACAGTGAGTAAAAGAGTACAAAATTATGAAACCGACTATCGTATTGGTTGGCAGACCGAATGTAGGTAAGTCCACTTTATTTAATCGTTTAACACGCAGCAAAGATGCCTTGGTTGCAGATTTGCCTGGTTTAACACGTGACCGTCACTATGGACATGGACGAGTGGGCGATAAGCCTTATTTGGTTGTTGATACGGGTGGTTTTGAACCCATTGTTGACAGCGGTATTTTGCATGAAATGGCTCGACAAACATTGCAAGCCGTTGATGAAGCCGATGCTGTTATTTTCTTGGTTGACTCAAGAACGGGCATGACGCCACAAGACAAATTGATTGCCAATCAATTACGCCAAACTGACCGTCCTGTGTATGTGGCTGTAAATAAGGCCGAAGGCTCAAATCATGCTGTGGTCAGTGCTGAGTTCTTTGAATTGGGTTTAACTGATCCTTGGGTGATTTCTTCTGCGCATGGTGAAGGTGTGGTTGATTTAATCAACACTGTTTTGGAAGATTTCCCTGACGAAGAGGATGAAGTTAAAGAGCCAACACATCCTACTTTTGCGATTATTGGTCGACCAAACGTGGGTAAATCAACTTTGGTGAATGCCATTTTGGGCGAAGAGCGAGTGATTGCATTTGACCAAGCAGGTACAACACGTGACAGCATTCATATTGATTTTGAGCGCGATGGTGAGAAATACACCATTATTGATACAGCAGGTGTGCGTCGTCGTGGTAAAGTCAGTGAGGCCATTGAAAAATTCTCGGTGATTAAAACCATGCAAGCCATTGAGGCGGCAAACGTCGTGGTCTTGGTGATGGATGCAGGACAAGATATTGCTGATCAAGATGCAACCATTGCAGGCTTTGCTTTAGAGGCGGGTCGTGCATTGGTCATTGCCATTAACAAATGGGACAGTGTGGATCTTGAGCGCAAAGAAATCATCAAAAAAGAAATCGATCGTAAGTTGTATTTCTTGGATTTTGCCAAATACCATTATATTTCTGCTTTGAAATCCAAAGGCATTGATGAGTTGTTTGTATCGATTAACCATGCTTATGATTCTGCAATGTTGAAGATGTCAACGCCTAAAATCACGCGTGTTTTGCAAACTGCTATTGAACGCCAACAACCGCCTCGTGCTGGCTTATTCCGTCCTAAAATGCGTTATGCTCACCAAGGTGGCAGTAATCCTCCAATTATTATCATTCATGGTAATGCATTGCAAAAAATTCCAGAAAGTTATACCCGTTATTTAACGCAAACTTTCCGTAAAGCATTTAATTTAGAAGGTACGCCACTTCGCATTCAATATAAATCTTCAGATAATCCATTTATCAAAGACAAAGATGAGACTGCGAAGCCTAAAGTGGCAGCACCAAGACGTGCTTCTTTGAGTAATCGGATTGCCAAAGCTGAGGCGAAAAAGAAATTTAAGACAAAAAACAAGAATAAAGTCAGTGTTAAGAAAACAAACTCGCGTTAAATATGTTAGCATGTCATACGTGAAGTCTTAACGAATTTATAAAACTTATAAAACCAAATTTATCAATCCTGATGGAGCCAAATTTAATGAATAATAAAGGACAACTATTACAAGATCCTTTCCTAAATGCACTGAGAAAAGAGCACGTACCTGTGTCTATTTACTTGGTGAATGGGATTAAGTTACAAGGTCAAGTTGAATCATTTGACCAGTATGTGGTATTGCTGCGCAATACATCTGTAACGCAAATGGTTTATAAGCATGCTATTTCAACTGTTGTTCCTTCTCGCTCTGTGAGCATTAATCACGAAGGTCGTCCTAGTACAGAAGAAACAGAATAAGCATTTGGCTTTTATTAAATAAGCCCTTGGCCAGAGCCAAGGGCTTATTTTTTATTCGTAAACGATGCCTTGCATTCGCTCAGTGTCATTCATGTTCTCATAAAAAGAGGATATTGCTTGTTCATCTTGGTTGCCAGATTGGCTATGCTTGTTTATATTGATGGTTTGGGCATTGCTGTTGTCAGTT
This sequence comes from Neisseriaceae bacterium, assembly GCA_030146285.1. GTDB lineage: Bacteria > Pseudomonadota > Gammaproteobacteria > Burkholderiales > Neisseriaceae > JASLFS01. The sequence goes on from JASLBZ010000057.1 coordinate 10,878, forward strand.
TGTAAAGTAATCAAACCAATAAACAAAGATAGAAAAAAGGCAGCAAAGAAATAACGCAAATGCAATTTTGATTTGATGTGAGTCGGTTGTGTGTGTGGCTGAAAATAAAAGCTTGGCGTGATGACTGTTGATTTTTTCATTTTTTCAATCTCGATTATTTTGTAACAATAAATCAAGTGTACGGTATTTTTTTGAATTAAACCAATAGAAATTGACTATTGTGGCTTATTTGGTTTGCTTAAATTGGGTGTTGTATTCGGATTTGGGTAGCCACAATAAAAAAACAGCATCCATATAGGATGCTGTTTTGTATTGGTTTTACTGGAGTTAGCCCAAAGCTTTGCGTGCATTGGCAAACATGCGGTACCAAGCACTTAAGTCGGTCCATTCCTCAGGATGCCAGCTCATTTGAACGGCTTTGAAGACGCGTTCTGGGTGAGGCATCATAATGGTCACGCGACCATCAGTATTGGTAATGGCAGCAATGCCTTCTGGAGAGCCATTTGGATTCAGAGGGTATTGTTGGGTTACTCTACCAAGTCCATCAACATATTGACCAGCAATCGCAAGTTGGCTCATGTTAGCAGTATCATTAAACAATGCACGGCCTTCACCATGACTCACAACCACAGGAATCACTGCACCTTCCATGCCTTGGAAGAATACAGAAGGCGATTGAGTCAATTTAACCATGCTCAAACGGGCTTCAAATTGTTCTGATTCGTTGCGAACAAAAGTAGGCCAGTTATCTGTACCTGGAATAATTTGAGCCAAATTGCTCATCATTTGACAGCCATTGCACACGCCTAGGCTTAATGTGTCAGGGCGATCAAAGAAGCTTGAGAACATATCGCGCAATTGATTGTTGAACAAGATGCTTTTTGCCCAGCCTTGACCTGCACCCAGAACGTCACCGTAGCTGAAGCCACCGCAAGCAGCAAGTGCTTGGAAGTCAGCTAAGTTAACATTGCTGCGCATTAAATCGCTCATGTGCACATCGTAAGCATCAAAGCCTGCACGCGTAAATGCAGCAGCCATTTCTACTTGTCCATTGACACCTTGCTCGCGCAAAATGGCAATTTTAGGCTTCACACCTGTTGCAATGTAAGGTGCTGCAATGTCTTCGTTGACATCAAATGGTGTTTGTGCAAACAAAGCGGTTGCTTTGTCATCATTCAAAAGGGCGAATTCACTGTCTGCGCAGACAGGGTTATCACGTAATTTTTGGATATGATGACTGGTTTCAGACCAAGCTTTTTGCATTTCGAGGCGAGATTCGCTAACCAAGACGGTATTGCCATTTTGAACGACCAAACGGTCGCTGCCGTTAAGGTGTCCCAAAACATGCACAGCATCGCTTAAGTTGTATTGGGCGAACAAAGCATTCACCGCATTCAAATCTTTATTGGCAACCTGAATAACAGCGCCCAATTCTTCATTGAACAATGCACGAACAGTGGCATCTTTAAGGTTGTAGCCACGAGATAAGATGGCATCCATGCTGGTGCTGATGTTGATATTCAAGCCAACGTGGCTGGTGAACATCATTTCAACCAATGTTGCAATTAAGCCGCCATCACCACGGTCATGGTATGCCAATAGTGTTTCATTGCTTACCAAGTCTTGCATGGCAGCATAGAAGTTGGCCAACAATGAGCTGGTGCTCAAATCAGGTGCTTCGTCTGTCAATGATTTATAAACTTGGGTTAATGCACTGCCACCAAGGCGAGCTTGACCTTTGCCCAAATCAATTAACAACAAGCTCGAGTCTTCAACATGCTTTAATTCAGGCGTTACTGTTTTGCGCACATCTTCTACTGAGGCAAAAGCAGTAATAATCAATGATAAAGGAGAAGTTACTGATTTTTCAGTTTCATCTTCTGACCAAACGGTTTTCATTGACAATGAGTCTTTACCAACAGGAATGCTGATGTGCAAGTCTTGGCACAATTCAGATACTGCAGCAACCGTGCGGTACAATTTCTCATCTTCACCAGCGTTGCCACAAGGCGCCATCCAGTTAGCAGATAATTTGATATTGCCCATTTTGCCAATGTTAACGCTGGCAATATTGGTAATGGCTTCGCCAATGGCCATGCGACCAGAAGCGGGCGCATTGAATAGAGCCAATGGTGCTTTTTCACCCATTGACATCGCTTCACCGCGGTGAGTATCAAAACCCATGCTGGTTACAGCTGCATTGGCAACCGGTGTTTGGAAACGACCGACCATTTGGTCGCGTGCTGTTAAACCACCAACGGAACGATCGCCAATGGTAATCAAGAAGTTCTTATTGGCAACGGTTGGCAGGCGCAAAACACGGTACACACCATCTTTGATGTCAATTTTGCTGCAATCAAATGGGGTATTGGTTGGCGCAATGTATTTGTCAGTGCGTGTTGTTTTCGGTGGTTTTCCCAAAAGAACATTCAATGGCAAATCAACTGGATTATTGTCGAATAAGTCATCGCGAACTTGTAAATGACCGTCATCTGTTGCTGTACCCACAACGGCAAATGGGCTGCGTTCACGTTCACAAATGGCACGGAATGCATCCAAGTCTTCTGGAGCAATAGCCAGAACATAGCGTTCTTGGGCTTCATTACACCAGATTTCCATTGGGCTTAAACCATGCTCTTCTAGTGGTACGTCACGCAATTTGAAAATAGCACCGCGACCAGCATCATTCACCAGTTCAGGAAAAGCGTTTGATAAACCGCCAGCACCCACGTCATGAATAGAGATAATCGGGTTGTTTTCGCCTAATTGCCAGCAGCGATCAATCACTTCTTGAGCACGGCGTTCAATTTCAGGGTTGCCACGTTGTACTGAGTCAAAGTCTAAATCGGCGCTGTTAGCACCTGTATCCATACTTGAAGCAGCGCCGCCGCCTAAGCCGATTAACATGCCAGGGCCACCGAGCTGGATCAATAATGAGCCAGCTGGGAAAATGCGTTTTTCAGTTTGTATGGCTTGAATGTTACCAAGGCCACCGGCAATCATGATTGGCTTATGGTAGCCGCGCATTTTGTCTTCGTGTTGTTCTTCAAAGGTACGGAAATAACCCAATAAGTTCGGACGACCAAACTCATTGTTAAATGCAGCACCACCGATAGGGCCATCAATCATGATGTCCAATGCGCTGCTAATGCGATCAGGTTTGCCGTATTGTGCTTGTTGATTGCTGTAATGTTCCCAAGGTTGTGTTAGCTCAGGAATGTTTAAATTTGATACGCTAAAGCCTGCTAAGCCTGCTTTAGGGCGTGCGCCGCGACCGGTTGCACCTTCATCACGAATCTCACCGCCAGAGCCAGTTGAAGCACCGGCGAAAGGGGAAATCGCGGTTGGATGATTGTGCGTCTCGACTTTCATCACGATGTGCGTGGCTTCGTTATGAAAACGGTAGCCTTGCTCTTCGGATGCTGTTGGGTAGAAACGTTCAATGGTTGCACCTTCAATCACAGAAGCGTTGTCTTTGTAAGCGACAATGGTGCCTTCTGGGCTGGCTTTGTGTGTGTCGCGAATCATACCAAATAAAGATTTGGTTTGTTCTTCGCCGTCTAGTACAAAGTCTGCATTGAAGATTTTGTGGCGACAATGTTCTGAGTTTGCTTGCGCAAACATCATCAACTCAATGTCGCTTGGGTTGCGTTTTAAGTTGTTTTGGTAGTTTTCAACCAAATAATCAATTTCATCAGCTGACAGAGCCAAGCCTAAGGTAGCATTGGCATGCTCTAATGCTTCTTTACCACCACCGATAACATCAATGCTGGTGAATGTTTTTGCTTGTGGGTGTTGGAATAACAAAGCAGCATCTTCTAGTGAAGGCAATACTGTTTCAGTCATTCTGTCATGTAAGATGGTTTTCCAAGTTTCCTTGTCGGCCTCTGATAAATCACCTTTAATCCAAATGGCCATACCACGCTCAATACGACTCACTTCATTAATACCACAGTTGTGCGCAATTTCAGTGGCCTTTGATGCCCATGCTGAAATGGTGCCCAAACGAGGGGTAATTAGGAAAAGATGATGGTCTTGGGTGGGCTCAGGCAGTTCGGTTTGTGTCGCATCAAGTAGCGCACACAAAGAATTAACGGTTGATGGTTGCAAAGAGTTTTGGCTATCGATAAAGTACCAAAATTCGGTGTTCAGTTGCACATCACCGGCTAAGCCGAGTTGTTGTGCCTTTTGCATTAACTTATCCAAACGGAACTGCAAGAGTGCGACTGGACCGCGCAAAGATAAAACCACTGACATTCTATCACTCACAAAGCATTGAAATGGGTGCTAATGATACCGCAAATTGACTTTTTTTTCTGCTCAAATCGACAAAAATTATGATAAATGCTAAGCAAATACCAAGTAGCGCAATGTTATAATGTTAATTGAATATTACGTATAAATATATAAGGATAAATAATGAAAAAAATTGAGGCTATTATTAAGCCATTTAAGTTGGATGATGTTCGTGAAGCCCTAATGGATGTTGGGATTTCTGGTATGACGGTGACAGAGGTTAAGGGGTTTGGCCGCCAAAAAGGGCATACTGAAATTTATCGCGGTGCAGAGTATGCGGTCGACTTCTTGCCTAAAATTAAATTGGAAATTGTGTTGCAAGATGCGTTAGTTGATCAAGCCATTGAGGTGATTGTGACTGCAGCTCGTTCTGGCAAGATTGGTGATGGTAAGATTTTTGTGACGTCAATCGAAGATGCTATTCGAATTCGCACTGGAGAGCGAGCAGAGGATGCAATTTAAATAAAAAAAGCAAAAAAAAAGGTGTGGCCGAAGCCACACCACAACACACACATCAAGAGGAATTTAATCTGTACTAAAATATTTTTTATTCGTCTTCTGTTGGGTCAAGATTGACTTGGTTTTTGACCCAAAAAAATATGTAAACGGCAATTAGCAAAATAACAACTATGGTGACTAACGATAAGATGCCGACATAAGATGAGAATAAATCTCTGAGCAGTTCTTTCCACAGTTCCATGCTATATCCTTTTGGTTTTCTCGCAGCAGTTCATGACTACAACGAAGCTAATATTAATATAGCCCATATCATAAATTATTTAATAAATTGGCATATTGATATGTGTCAATATTAGCACTATGAATTTAATTAATTTTAACCTTTTTCGGGTAGTACTTAAAAATATTTAACATGAAATTATAGTACCACGTCATTTTATGCTTTGCCATGAATTTGGCATAACTGTAATAATATGTTGTTTATTTGTTATTTAGGTATGGCAGCAATCAGATATGGCAATGCCATTACTTCTTTGGCATTGTTTGTGTTTATTATGTACCGTGCGGTACATAAAATCAAACATTATTTGAAGAATGAATACGAGCCGTTGGTATTAGGTGATAAAGCTGTTGTGATTATGATAATTGCTATTCTCAGAATGGTTATTGTTGTCAATATTTCCAGTTGGCTATCACACGGTAGGTAATTCCCCATTTTTAATAGGATTTTTCAGTAGAACTCATTAATCATCAGTGGTGGTTTGCCGTCGTTAGCTGTATGTGGTCTTTCATGATTATTAAACCATAACCATGTCATGGCACTATAGGTCAACCGCTTAACGAAGATTGAAAATGGTGAAAAGACTGTTTATGGCTACAATAAAAATGATCAATTGCTCACAGAAACCATTAGTAAAACCGATGGCACAAGCACAACGATCAATTATGG
>JASLBZ010000142.1 GCA_030146285.1 Neisseriaceae bacterium
AACCCATCATGACGCGCTTGGCATGCCCTGCATATTGCTTCTTGATGCTGACAATGGCCATGCGATATGAGCAGCCTTCAGGCGGCAAATAAAAATCAACAATTTCACTGAATTGTTTTTGCAATAAAGGCACAAAAACTTCATTCAGCGCTTCACCTAAGATAGCAGGCTCATCAATAGGCTTGCCAGTATAGGTACTGTGATACATGGGGTCTTTACGCATGGTGATGCGTTCAACCGTCATCACTGGGAAATGGTCTTGTTCGTTGTAATAACCGGTGTGGTCGCCATAAGGACCTTCTAATGCCACTTCATCTGGGTGAATAACACCTTCCAAAATGATTTCAGCACGTGCTGGCACATTTAAATCATTGCCAATGCATTGGGTTAGCTCTGTACGAGAGCCACGCAATAATCCTGCAAATTGGTATTCGCTTAGGCTATCAGGCACTGGTGTCACGGCACCCAAAATGGTAGCAGGGTCACAGCCTAAAACCACCGAAACAGGATAAGGTGTATTTGGATGCGCCAATTTGTGAGCTTGAAAATCCAAAGCACCACCACGGTGAGCCAGCCAACGCATGATTAATTTATTTTTGCCAATCAGTTGCTGGCGATAAATACCCAAATTTTGGCGTTTTTTATGTGGACCACGAGTTACCGTTAAACCCCATGTTACCAAAGGTGCAATGTCTTCTGGCCAGCAATGTTGAATGGGTAATTTGTACAAATCAACATCGTCTTTTTCAATAATAATTTCTTGGCAAGGTGCTTTTTTAACCATATTCGGTGCCATGTCCCACAGGGCTTTTACCAATGGTAGTTTACCGAAAGCATCTTTGATGCCTTTAGGTGGCTCGGGTTCTTTTAGGTACGCCAAAGTTTCGCCAATAGCACGCAATTCGCTAATATCATTGGCACCCATGCCCATGGCCACACGTTCTGTTGTGCCAAATAAATTGGCCAAAACAGGGTATGGATAAACATTGCCGTGAATGTCAGTCGGGTTTTCAAACAACAATGCAGGACCGCCGCTTCTGAGTACGCGGTCTGAAATTTCAGTGATTTCAAGGTGGGTCGAGACTGGATGTTGAATTCTTTTTAATTTGCCAAGACTTTCTAGTTTGGTAACGAATTCACGTAGATCAGCATATTTCATATCAAAATACTTTCAGGCAGCCAGAAGCATTGGCTGTGGGTGGTTCATTAAGTGTCTCATTATAACGAATAAAGCACAGATTTAAAGAAAATTAGCAAAACCTTTATACATATGTCATTCAAAGGGATTTGTTATTTTTTTCTAAATAATGAATATGAATACAAATAAAGTGTAATGGACATCAATAAGCCCTGTGTTTATTATGAATTTGGCATTTAAACTTGCGTAACAAGCTGAGTTTGTGTTGAATATATTTATTGTAAATATTTGTAATAAGTTAAAAAACAATTTTAAATTACTTTAAATTATGACATTGTTATTATGGGTGCGTGATTTTAAATCAATCTAAAGAGTGATAGGAATGAGTCATGGGTGATAATAATATTAGGCATGGACAACCAAATCATCGGCTAACCGCAATTTCTATTGCGGTATTGTTAGCCCTTAGTGTGGCTGCATGTGGCGGTGGTGGTGGCGGCGGTGGTGGCCCTTCTGTGGGTGGTGATAAGCCTGATGTTAGTCAGCCTGATACTGGTGAGTCAAAACCCACCAGTATTGCTCAGTCTGGAATCGTCAGCAATAGTGTACTACTGGGCTGGCAAGAAAAACCATCATCACAGCCCATTGATAACCCATTGTCTGTTAAAGAAGAATTGGTTAATAATTCAAATGGCATTGTTAATCAATCCTATCGTCAGATTGCAACTGATAAAAAAGCAGGATTGACAGGCAAAGATACCATTTTGGGCATTGTGGATAATGGATTTATTCCTAAAGCAGAACTGAATCGAGTAATGCCGGTGGGCAATATGAGTCAAGCACTGCATGGCACACAAATTGCAACGATTGTTTCTGGGCATTCTAGCCAAAGCCAGATACACATCTCAGGAGCGGCTACATCAACTTTTCGTTTGGCGTTTGAGGGTGCTGTTGCTTTGCATAAGAATTCTGAAGGTAAAATTAAGGTTGTTAATAACTCTTGGGGCGACGGCAAGAATGAGACTGTTGAGAGTGCAACAACATCATTAAAAGCGCTGACTTCGACCATGAATAACATCAAAACAGCAGATTTGCTCATGGTCATGTCTGCGGGAAATCATGGTCGAGACAACAGTAATGCCACAGCTTTTATGCCTAAGATTCATCCGGATTTAAAGTTAGAAGGTAATTTCTTAACAGTATCTTCTGCTGCGTACAATTATGATACTAAGCAGTATTCAGACCAAAGAGATCAATCGGTGAATGCCTGTGGTGATGCTAAAGATTGGTGTGTGATTGCTCCTGGTTTTGCCTACGGGCAAAGCAGTACTTCTTATTCAGCAGCTTATGTGACCGGTGTTTTGGGCAATGTATACAGTCGTTATCCTTGGATGAGTGCTAGCAATTTGCAACAAACCATTTTGGGAACGGCAAGTCAAACAAGTGCGAATGCAGACACAGGCTGGGGTTTGGTCAATGCCAGTGCTGCGGCCAATGGTTATGGTCAGTTTGCCTGGGACAATATTGTTTTTAATTTACCAAATCAAAATTGGCAAAGTGAATTTGATAACAATATTACTGGAAAGTATGGTTTTACCAAAACTGGCGCTGGTGTTCTGGTTCTGAATGGCGACAATACTTTTACCGGCAAGGGTATTGTGGATCAAGGTATCCTAGTATTGAATGGTGCGAATACAGCCAGTTTTGTGGTAGGTAACAATGGTATTTTGGCTGTGGGGGATCGTTTGCAATCTGTCGAAAAACCGACTGCGAATAAAATTACCAACTATGGCACAGTGAAGGTCATGGAAAGTGATTTGTTTGTTCAGGATTTTGAAGGGTCGAAGGAATCTGACATTGTTTTTGGTACGACTAAGAAATTGTATGTCAAAAATAAAGTGACAGGTAAGTTAGATATCAAAGTGATTGATGGTACATACCAACCACTTCAAAGCCAAAAAACCAATACCCACATTGTCGCCAATAGCATTACCGATGATATTCATGTTTCCTCTGCTAGCAATTTGAGCAGTATTGCTGGGTATGAGAAAACAGTGAAAGATGGCCAAGAAACAGTGGAAGTCACAACGCAGCGCAATTCAGCAGCAGATGCCATTCAGATACAAAAAGCCAAGGCATTTACCAGTCAAGCGGCATCAGCTGATTTGATTGATCAAGCTTTACTGAAGATTGATGGCGATTATGTTGCTAATGGAAAATTGAGCACTCAGGCAAATCAGTTTTATCAATTGGTCTCTAATGCTTCATTGAACAATGCATTGTTTGGTTTAAGTGATAGCTTGTATAAAAATACCAGTGATAACTTGAATATTGAACGAAGCAATATGGTTTCTGCTTTACTGGATGATGTGCACAGCAAGCAAGATATGTGGGTCAGTGGTGGTTATTCTAATGCACACACCAATTTTTTAGGCATTACTGGTAAAAAAGAAAACTATTCTTCTGGATTGGGTGCTCAGGTGCAAGCTGGAAAAGGGCGAATTTTTGGTCAGGTTGAAAATCTTGATTTAACTTGGGAAGACAGATTAAGTGCTGGTGTTCGCAATAAATCGACCACTAAAGGCTATGGTGCTACTGTTGGTTATTGGCAAGAACTGCCACAAAATTGGAACATCACGGTCGCTGTTGGCGGAGCGCATGTAAAAAACAAATTGCATACGGCTGTTGATGAGCGTTCAAACTACGATGCCAATCAATACTTCATGGTGGCGGGAATGAGTCGTTTGTTTGCTTTGAATAAGTGGTTGTTCAAACCAGAAGGCAGCATGCAATATACCCATTTGAAAAATAACAATAGCCAAGGCAATTTGACTTCGGCTGTGGATTCAAGCGCGAAACAGTGGACAGCCAAATTGGGTTTGGCGGTGGCTTATCGAGTGAGTCAGTTTTTTAGCTTGCAAGGTAAGGCTTCGGTTGAGCGAGATGTGAATCGTCGCAATAATTTGGTAATGCTCTACGCAGATTATCCCGTTAATAGTGACAATAGCTATTTGCCCAAAACACGCTATCAAGCCCAAGTTGGGGCTTTGTACCAACCGGCTGAAAATTGGAGTATTTACGGCAATTACCAGTATTCGGGCAGCAATAATTGGAATGAGAATTCCGCCCGAGTTGGTTTACGTTATCTTTTTAAATAACAACTTTGATCAAACCCAAAGCCCTGATGTTCAGGGCTTTGGGTTTTTGTGTACTTGGAATATCAAACGATATTTTAATATGACTGAAGCTTGGCTTATTTGATGTGTTAACTTTTGGCTAAGAAGCCTGCGGCCAATAATAATAAACTGCCTGAAAAACCTTCTACCAAGCGTCTGCGTTTGTCACTTGGCGATCCACGCTTACTTAATGCAGCAAGACTTAAACCAATAATGCTGTAAACAATGGCGCAGCTGACGATAAACACGGCAGCTAGTAGCAGCGATTGCATGGCATAGCTTTCAGATTTGTTAATGAAGTTAGGTAAAATAGCCAAGTAAATCAACAAACCTTTGGGGTTTAAAAAGCTGGTTAAAAAACCTTTTCGAAATAGGTTTTTTTCAGCCGGATCACCTTTGCTGATTTCCAATAAGCCTCGTTTCATCGCTGAGCGAATCATCAACGCCGCTAAGTACAATAAATAAACAATACCGACCCAACGAATCACATTGAATAGCAATGGAGAAGCTGCGATTAAAGCCGCCACGCCCAATGCACTTAAAATGGCATGGACACAATAACCGGTCAAAATACCACAATTGGCTTTTAAAACCGCTTTCTTACCAGCCGTTAAGCCTTGAGATGCAATGAATAAAACATCCGGTCCTGGTGTGCATACCAAAGGAAATACGGTTAATCCAAATAGCAACAAATTGTGGTAAGTCATGGCAGTTATCTTCAAAAGAAATTAGCGCTATTGTAAGCTTTTGTCGTTGAAATTTTTGATTGAAGTTGTCACAGATAGGTGCTATTTTGAAATCCAATATTAATAAATTATAAATATGTGAAATCCAATGTCAATAAAATTAGACAGTATTGATTTGCGCATTTTACGCGCATTGCAAAAAGATGCCAGTTTGCAAAATACAGAGCTTGCTGCACTGGTGGGCTTGTCAGCATCACCTTGTTTGCGACGTGTGAAACTGTTGCAAGAGGCTGGTGTGATTAAGCGCTATATTGCCATTGTTGATGGTGCAAAAGTGGGGGCAGGCCTGACTTTGTTTTCTCGTGTGTGGTTTAAAGCACAAGACGCTCACACCATTCAAAGTTTTATTGATGCAATTCAAGACATGCCAGAAATTATTGAATGCCATCTTATGGCCGGTGAATGTGATGCTTGGTTGCGGATTGTGACCAAGGATTTAGACAGTTACCGTCACTTTCATGCCAACAAATTAACAACCATTAAAGCCATTCAAAGCGTCAAAACCGATGTGCCCATGGATACCGTTAAATTAACCTACAGTTTGCCTATTTAAAATAAGATGGATTGTGCTTGTGAATGGGGGACTCGCAAGAGCCCCAAAACAATAGGCAGCCTGTAAAGCGAGCCATCCATATGGAAATACAGTAAACAGATTGACCTGCTGTTGGGCTTAAAATAAATACCATGGCTGACAGAATGAATCAGCAATTTTCTGCATTGACCAATAAAAACAAATAAGTTGTTCTTCGGACTAAAATAATGCGGCAATATCTGATAGAATTTAACGATTGAATTTTCTGTTCGTGTCCATTATTGGTATTGGTGCACGACAATCTATTTAGGATATTGAAGAAATGACCCAAAGCACAAATACAACTGAGACAATTTTAAAAAATATCCCAGTTGGTGAAAAAGTTGGTATCGCTTTCTCTGGTGGCTTAGACACCTCTGCTGCGTTATTGTGGATGAAGCAAAAAGGCGCTTTGCCTTATGCTTATACAGCGAATCTTGGTCAGCCTGACGAAGATGATTACAGTGCCATTCCACGTAAAGCAGAAGCTTATGGTGCGATTAAAGCACGTTTGATTGATTGCCGCCGTCAATTAGCCCATGAAGGCATTGCTGCTATTCAGTGTGGCGCATTCCATATTTCAACAGCAGGCATGCCTTACTTTAACACCACGCCATTGGGTCGTGCTGTCACAGGTACCATGTTGGTTGCCGCGATGAAAGAGGACGATGTTAATATCTGGGGCGATGGCAGTACTTACAAAGGCAACGATATTGAGCGTTTTTACCGCTATGGTTTGTTGACCAACCCAGAATTGCGCATTTACAAACCTTGGTTAGACCAACAATTCATTGATGAATTGGGCGGCCGTCAAGAGATGTCTGAGTTCTTGATTGACAATGGTTTTGACTACAAAATGTCAGTAGAAAAAGCCTACTCAACAGATTCAAACATGTTAGGTGCAACCCATGAAGCCAAAGATTTAGAATATTTAAACAGTGGCATCAAGATTGTACAACCTATTATGGGCGTGGCTTTTTGGAAAGAAGATGTTGAAATCGCACCAGAAGCAGTAACCGTTCGCTTTGAAGAAGGCGTTCCTGTTGCTTTAAATGGTAAAGAAATCACCGACCCAGTTGAGTTGATTTTAGAAGCGAACCGCATTGGTGGTCGTCATGGTTTGGGTATGTCAGACCAAATTGAAAACCGTATTATTGAAGCCAAATCACGCGGCATTTACGAAGCACCAGGCATGGCGCTATTGCACATTGCTTATGAGCGTTTGGTTTCTGGTATTCACAATGAAGACACGATTGAGCAATACCGCATTAACGGTTTGCGTTTGGGCCGTTTGTTGTATCAAGGTCGCTGGTTTGACTCGCAAGCATTGATGCTTCGTGAAACAGCACAGCGCTGGGTTGCCAAAGCCATTACTGGTGAAGTAACCATCGAATTGCGCCGTGGTAACGATTACTTGATCCTTAACACCGAGTCTCCAAACTTAACTTACCATGCAGAACGTTTAAGCATGGAAAAAGTAAATTCAAGCTTCTCTCCAGCTGATCGCATTGGTCAATTGACCATGCGTAACTTGGATATTACCGATACTCGCGATAAATTGGCTTTGTATGCAAAAACAGGTTTATTGTCTTTAGGTCAAGATTCTGTATTACCACAGTTGGGTAATACCGAAGAGTAAATTGACTGATATTTAATTTAAAACCCTTCTTTTGAAGGGTTTTTTTTTGTAGTAACAGTTTTATCTCGTGTTTTTACATCGGGTAACAAGGTCAAATGAG
>JASLBZ010000063.1 GCA_030146285.1 Neisseriaceae bacterium
GCATCATAACAAACCCATAACAATAGAAAAACCATCAAAAAAAAGGTTTTGTTATGGGTTGCCATCACTGCACCCTAACAACATTGCCTTTTAAAACTTTATACATTGAACCAGTGGGCTATCCACTAATGAGGTGGATGTCGTTGCGTAAACCAGATTCCAGTCATCGTCGTCGATTAAATCAGTACCAGGCAATGAAACGCCATCGTGGCAAAAGGGAGAACACATGTTTAAGTCAGAAGCGCAGGAGCACCCGATGAATGAGGCAGTCAGTTTGGCTTGCAAGAAGATGTGCAAGTCGGTGCGTGGCGGTGTGGCAACCGTGGCACGTGAAATGGATATTTCTTATCCCAGTTTAAAAAACCGTTTGAATGGCCACAATGGCCAAAAAATCAGCATTGAACAGGCTTTGGAGATGCAAGACATCACCGGCTCAAGTGAGTTTGCCAAGGCTGTTGCCCATGAAAGTGGTGGTGTGTTTATCAAGCTGCCTGAAGTGGGTGTTGATATTACCGAAGAAGACATTAACCGCAATGCCATGTTGGCTGCAGAAAAGCTTGGCAAAATCTTCGCTCAAATTCGTGAGTTTTCGGCCAATGGTCAGTTGGACGATTGGGAGCTGGATGAGATTAACAAAACCAAAATGAGCTTGTTGGGCTCGGTGGCCAGTGTGGTTTATTTTGCGGCCAAGTATTACACCGCCGATGGCATCGAAAATGCTGCTGTCCAATGTGCCAAAAGCATTCGAGGAGATGTGTTATGAAGCGCCATGCCCGTAAAAACTTTGGTGAGGTTTCTCGCTACACGATTAGCTGTCCTAATTGCGATTCGGTTTGTGGGGTTCGCACCAGTGAGGCCATTAGCAATCTTTCTCGCAAGCAACAAGTGCATTGCAAAAACCCTGCTTGTGGTTGGCAAGGTCAGGCCACCACTGAAATCACGGGCACAACCCAAATGCCCATTCCTGAAATGGCCAATCCCAGTCGCACCATGCCCCCTCTTTTAAGCAGCAAAGAAATCATTCAAATCGCTGTTGGCAGCGCAGATTTATTTTCCGATAAATAACGCAGTTTGAACCACCCCATTGCTATGGGTTGGGCTTTTTGTAACCTAAATTTAGGTGGAGGTTTTATAAAATGCAAACAAATCAATCAACTAACAAAAAGGCTTCGCACCCGATGATGGCGAATATCAAAACGGTATTGGCCAGTGTGCCGAGCAAGCGTGTGATTTTTGAAAGCGATGTTGAGTATGGCTATAACCAAAGCGGTTTGCCAAACATTAAGGCGCTGAGCATTGCTGAATTGGAAGACATGTTGCTGAGTGCGCCACAGCTTGACCGCATTGCCACCCAAGCCACCATGCTCAAGCAAATTGCTGCTTTGGTCAAAGAAGTCAATAACCTGTCGGTATTGAACGGTTTGGGGGTTGCGCCTTTGATTGCTCCAGAGGTGATGCAGTTGCTGATGTATTTGGATCGTGTGGTTGAGCAAGCGGATTACGCCAACACCAAACTCGGTCGTGGCGCTGTGATTAAAAAAGCCCGTGCCGAACAAGCCATTCGTGCGGAAGAGGAAGCCAAAGCCCAAGCCATGAAAGACGCGATTACCGCAGCTCATGGCCAAGACCGTGCCAATGACATGATGAACAAAAGAAAGGTTGCTTAAATGAGTTCCAAAGCCATCCACAGCATTGACCATGCTGAATCGTCAATCACGAAAGCTGTGATTCGCCTTGCGTGCAAATTAACTGCCCTATTGTGCGCATGCCAAGCCAAGCATTGCCACAATCTGATTGCCGATATTCACGAAGCCGTGCGTTACAGCGAAAGCCAAGGCGTGCGCTCCAATGCGACCAAACAGGCAACGGCCAAGCGCATTGCCAAGTTAGAAGCTGATGCTGCTCGTTGGGCTGCTCGTCAACAAGCTCTGTTGGTTTAGGCATAGTTTTTACTAATTAGAAATGGAGAATACAAAATGAAACAGCTTAATTTAACTAATGAAGATAAAGACAATATTAAAAAAGTTGCATTAGATTTATCAGCACGAATCGGGCTCGTGGGTGGCATAACTCGTGCTGAGGAAGTACGAGAGGTGATTACGGTATTAATGGAGTGCATACACACAATTAATCAAAATGGTCTCGTAGCTTCATCCACAAGTCTGACTAAATGATTCTGCTCTTCCTGCTCCATTAACTCTAAATCTTTGTCATTTAAATAAAGTTGAATTTTTAAATTTTGTGACAGCTCAAGTAATTCATGTGTCAGCTTGTTATGTACCTCAACCATATCCGCTTCTTCATTTTCTGAATATAGCTGATTAATACGATTTGATAATAAAGTTGATGCCAATTGTAGACTGAGTTTATCAAGCATATAGCTCATTTTAATAATCCTTGGTAAGCATTTGGAATGTAGAAATTTAATCTTACCAAAAAGTTAGTGGACTGATAACCACCAAGCCAGTGTGAGGCTGGCCACTTAAACTTAAAAGGATAACCATGATTCTTAACCGACCGAAGCCACCTTATACCGCGCCATTTGGTGTCGTTGCCAAGTACATGCAACGCATGCCGGTGTCGGTGG
>JASLBZ010000149.1 GCA_030146285.1 Neisseriaceae bacterium
GTTCTATTCGCAATCGAAATTCCTTACCATAGATGGCTTCTAAATCTTGGCTGGCTAAGTCGATTAATGCTTGTTCTGATGCGGTATTTTTCAGCCAATGGCGCATGTCTGCGGGCGGTAAATGGTTCAGAGCACGGTAGCTGGTGAAGACCGTTTTCTGTGGTTTGGCAACGTGAATGTTCTGATGGGTGCTGTTGATAAAGCCCAACGCTTCGCTAGGATATAGAACATTGTCCCACGCTAGTTCACTGTGTTGCTCTTTTGGAAAACCATTTAAGACAAAATTACCAATAAGCCAAGGAGCATAGGTTGGTAAATGCAAGGCAGCCTGAAAGCCATAGCGATTTATGTTTTTTACTGTGTGTTGTGCGACATAAAGCGGCATGGCACAAATAACATGTTGGGCATGAATGATTTGAATTTTGTTGTCTTGTAGCATGTGCAGTTCAACATGGTTGTCTTGCTCTTCAATTCGTAGTGCACTGCCATCAATTGAGAATCGATATTGCTCGGGCAATTTTCCGGGTAATGTTGTTTGACTTTCTAAACCTACCCAGCTGCGCAGTTGTTCAGAAATGTGTGCCAAACCATTTGGCCAAGTCAATAATGAGTTGTTGCTGTTGTTTTCAGGACTGCGGGCAGCAAAGTAATGCAAGCCTGCCCAAGCGGAGACTTGTTGAATGCCTTGTCCGTAATCATCTAAGCAGCAGTAATTCAAATACCAAATTAAGCTCTTCGATTGATAATGGTTGTTTTTTAACCATTGTTCAAAAGTGATTTTATCCAAATTCAAAAACTGCTTATCTTGTGAAGACAGTGCAATGGGAATGGTAAATGCCCGTTTGTTATCGTGACCATGGGTTTGCTGCAAGACATGAATGTATTCAAAAAAACGCTCACTGTCAGCGTCATGCTCTGGAAGTAAATCATATTGCCATGATTTTGTATGAAATAGACGTTCAACAGGTGCATGCACGATGTCTGTTTCACGGTAAGCTTGATTTTGATAAATGCCCAAATCAGCCAAAAGTTCACGCATGTGTTCTGATTCAGGGCTGGGCATGGCAAGGTAATGAGCTCCCGTTGGAAACCTTAAGTCTTGGTATTGCCCATCGGCATTATTGCCATTTTTTTCAGGGCCATTGAACAATAAAAATTGGGAATGTCCATTTTTTTTTAGTTGCCATAAAGCAGACAATGCAGCTGCTCCACTGCCAATGACCACTGTGTTGGCTTGAATGACATTCGGATTGGTGGGGAACTTGCCTTGCTGATGGTCTCGAATCTGATGCCCCAATTGCATACCTGCATAATTCACAGCAACAGTGGCATCTTGTGGTTTTAAGTATTGGTAACTTTTTAAACCCAATGCACTGACTGCAGTAAAGCCTAAGCCATGTGTGATGAGTTGACGTCGCGTCATTTTCATTGGCGCGTAACCTTGCGCCAGTCTTCTTCAAAATACTTAACCAAAATTTGGGTGTTCAAATGATTGGCTTGAACATCGTTTAGGATTGGCATGTCTTTGGGAAACTGGAACATCTGTGCAGTGGTGGTGCTGTCCAAAAAACGGGTAGAAACACGATAATTGTCTGGGATTTTAAATTCAGGTTGCTTACTTGCCAAAACATAGCCCCATTCCCCAAAAGAAGGGACATAAACATGGTACGGCAAGGTTGAAAATCCCGCTGCTTGAATGGTCTTGATAATACTGGAGTATGCTGTTGGCGCAAAGTAAGGAGAGGTGGATTGTACAACCATCATGCCTTGATCTGATAAATGGCGTTTGACCAATTGGTACATGGGTACAGAATACAGTTTGCCCAGTGAAAAATTAGAAGGGTCTGGCAAATCGATAATCACCACATCAAACTGTGCATTTTGGCTTTCTAACCATTTGGCCGCATCGTCATTAACCACGGTTAATTTGGGATTATTAAGCGAATTTTGATTAAGCAAAGTGAGCTGCGCCGATGTTTTAAATAGATCGGTCATTTGTTTGTCTAAATCGACCAGGGTAATTTGCTCTACATTGGGGTATTTTAAAATTTCACGGGCTGCCAAGCCATCACCACCGCCCAAAATTAAAATATTTTTGGCATTGGGAACATTTTCCATGGCGGGCAATACCAGCGCTTCGTGGTAGCGAGCCTCATCGCTGGAAGAAAATTGCAGATTGCCATTGATAAACAATCGAGTGTCGGTTTTGTATTGGGTTAAAACAAGGCGTTGGTAGGGTGTGTTGACTTGGTAAACAACTGGATCGCCATAATAGCTTTGTTCAGCCTTTTCTGTAATAACATTGGCAAATAAAAAGCCAGTGATTAGCAATATTAAAATAATGTGTGCGCGAATGAGCAAGGATTTGAATTTTGGCAATTGAGATTTGAAAACATGGATGCTTACAATGGCAACCAATGCATTCAAAATACCAAAGACCAAGGCACTTCGAGCCATCCCCAAGTAAGGCGCTAACACCAAAGGGAATAACAATGACACCGCCAGTGCACCCAAATAATCAAAAGCCAAGACCTTACTCACTAACTCTTTAAAGTCAGTTTGATATTGGTTAAGCAGCCGCATCACCAAAGGAATTTCCATACCGACAATACAGCCAATAATCAAAACCAAAGCATACAAAATCACACGAAATGGTGCCGCACTAAAGCCAAATAAAACAAATAAAAATAAGGCACAAATGCCACCAATCAAACCAACCAGCAATTCAATTTCAATAAAGCGGCTCAGGGCATCTTCGTCTTTGATATAACGGGTTAGGTAAGAACCAATTCCCATAGCAAAAAGATAACCACCAATGATGGTGGAAAATTGCAAGATGGAGTCACCCAGCAAATAACTGGCAAGTGCTGCGATGATCAGCTCATATGCCAAACCGCAACTGGCAACAATAAAAACAGAAACAATTAAAGTGCGGTTTAGCAACATATGGATGATGTCTATATAAAGATTGAATAATGGATTCTAGCATAATTGTAAAAAACATATCCAGTTGGTATATTTATAGTATGATAAATGGGACATTGGTATGGGAATCTATAATGACTTCTGATTTGATTTCACAGTATGTTTTGTATTTAAAATACATGATGTTGGCCATTGTGATGGCCATCGGTTTTGCAACGATTTATTTGAAAATAACACCCATTCGAGAGTTGGGTTTGATTAAAAAAGGCAATGTGGCTTGTGCCGCATCTTTTGGCGGTGCACTCATTGGCTTTTGTTTGCCCATGGCCGCAAGCATGACGCATACCTTGAATGTGATTGGTTTTGTGTTGTGGGCAATTTTGGCGACCATTGTACAACTATTGGTTTATTTTGTTGCCACACGAATTATCAAAGATGCCAGCCATGAACTGGCCAGTAATAATATTGCTGTGGGCATTTTGTTCGCGACATTTTCGATTGCAATTGGTTTGATTAATGCTGCCGCATTGGCTTAAAGAAGGGATTATTGATGGGACTTGGTCAATTTATTAAGAAGCAATTTATTGATGTCATTCAATGGGTAGATCCAGACCCAGAAGTATTGATGTGGCGTTTTCCTGTTGCGGATCAAGAAATACAAAATGGCGCTAGCTTAACGGTTCGTGAAGCACAAGCGGCACTTTTTGTGAATGAAGGCGTGGCTGCGGATGCCTTTGAGCCAGGACGCTACCGCTTAACAACAGCGACATTGCCAGTACTGACCAACTTAAAGAACTGGACCAAATTATTCCAATCGCCTTTTAAATCTGATGTGTATTTTTTCAATACACGCCAACAATTAGGTACTCGCTGGGGAACGGCACAGCCCATCACGGTAAGAGATGCTGAGTTTGGGATGGTTGCTGTGCGTGCATTTGGTATGTATTCATACCGAATTGTTGACCCTATTGTTTTCTTCAGAGAAGTTGCAGGTGTTGCTGATGAATATTTCAGCCGTGATTTAGAAGAGCAGTTGCGCAATATCAGTGTGAAAGAGTTAGCGACATTGTTTGGCAATCAAAACATCCCATTCATTGATATGGCTGCCAGTCAGAATGCTTTGTCTGGTTTGATGCAAGAAACATTAAGCGAGCAATTTGCTGCATTGGGCTTACAGCTTGATTTGTTTACGGTAGAAAGCATTACCTTGCCAGAAGAGCTGCAAGAGAAAATGAATGAACGAATTTCAATGGGCATTGTGGGTAACTTAGGACAATACACCCAATACCAAGTGGCACAAAGCATCCCGATTGCAGCGGGCAATGAGGGTGGTTTGGCAGGTATTGGTGCTGGTTTAGGTGCCGGCATGACTGTTGGTCAAGTCATGAGTCAGAGCATGGGACAAAGCATGGCTGAGATGAATGCCTGTCAAGGTGCCATGGCCGCGGGCGCTGCAATGGGAGCTTCTATGCTTCAGTCAACAGAACAGTTATCGCAATTAAAAGTTTTATTGGATCAAGGTTTGATTACGCAAGATGATTACGATGAAACCAAAGCTGCTGTTTTGAAAAAACTCATTGGGTAAACGCACTTGATTGAAGCTTTCTTTTCCACCACCTGCCCAAGTTGTGGAGCACCTGTTCAGGTGTTTTCACCAACTTCGGTCACGGTTGTGTGCCAGTATTGCCAATCAACCTTGCTTTTACAATCGCAAGGGTTGTCTGCATCTGGGCGACATTCTGCTGTTTTGGAAGACTATACTGCTTTGCAAGTGGGCAGTGTTGGCATCCTGAATAAACGTTATTTTCAAATTATTGGCCGCTTGCAGGTTCGGTATGAAATTTATCGAGTCTATGATGCCTTGGCTTTGCCCAGTATCGGTACTTGGAATGAATGGTATGTCCAGTTTGACAGTGGTAAAACAGCGTGGCTGTCGGAAAGCAATGGTCATTTTGTTTACACAGAGGATATGGGCCTTTTTATTGATGAAGCGCTGCCCATTTTTGATGTGATGCAAGCTGGCGTGACACCGATTGAGTATCAAGGGCAAGACTTTTTGGTGTCAGATGTCAGAACGGCCGTTCGGGTTAAGAATCAAGCACAAGGCGAGTTGCCATTTTCGTTGGTTGATGATGAAGAGGTGAAATTGGTTGATGCTCGCTTAGGCAATCAATTTATTACTTTGGATTTTGGTGCGAGCGATTCTGAGCCGAAAATTTTCGCAGGCTTTGGTGTCAGTCTTGATGCATTGAAATTGAGAAATTTACGTAGCAAACAAGAAGTACAAGGGCGTGCGGGGAATTTGAATGGCTCAATATCCAAAAGTGAATGTCCCCATTGTGGCGGTGCTGTGCGCTGGCTTCCCAATATGGCAACACATGTCAATTGCAGTTATTGTGGTGCTCAAATTGACTTTGTCGATGACAAAGCCAATTTAATTCGTGTCAATGACATGCGAGCAGCGCAAGATCGATTTATGGCACTGAAGATTGGGCAAGTCGCCAGAATCAAACAAAAAAAATGGATTGTTTTGGGCATGATATGCCAAACTGAAATCCGCGAAGACGATGCATTTGATATTGTCTTGCGAGGAAGACGACGAAATTATATCGCACCTGTTGCGGGGTTGTGGTATGAGTTTATGTTGTACTCTTATCCAGATGAGTTTATGTGGTTGGTGCAAACTGATGACAATCAATGGTCAGTATCCAATACCTTAAATATGTGGCCACGCTTAAATGCAAACTTACAGCCTGTGGATAAAAACAATAAACCACTTAATAAATTATATGGTTATGGTGGGCAGGTGCAATTTGCAGTCGGTGCTTTTTATTGGCCAGTGAGCCCGAACGATGTCACGTTATACGCTGATTATGGTTCAGAAATTCAAAAGTTAGGTTCTGAAATAAACGCTTCAGAAATGGTTTGGAATCAGGCAAAAAAAGTGAGTAAATCTGAGGTGGAAGAGTGGTTTAACTTGCAAGGAAAGTTAAAATCACAACCTAAAGGTGAAGAGGGCTTTGAAAGTGGTGAGTATCCAAAGAATGCCACCATGGTTGCATGGGTACTCACGGTTGTATTTATTTTGATTAATTTATCCGCATTTTTAGGTGATGACAGTACAGATGGCGGTGTTATTATGAATTTAATTGCTTTGTATATTATTACGTTGCCATTGCACAGCAACGATGAGGAGGACTAGGCTACTTATGAAACCATTTTATTTGTGGTATGCCATTGCTGCATTTGTTATTGCCACCACGATTAATTATTGGAGTGTGAGTGACAGTCGAAATTACAATTCTGGCACAGGTATTTATCGCAGTGGTACGGGATTTCACAAGTAAATGGACACATTTTTTTTACCACAAGGGCTGCATGGTATTTGGGATATTCATGGTGTTGCTGCTGAAAAGCTCAGCGATGAGCAGGCTATTTTGCTAAGTTTACACCAGGCAGCACAAGTGGTCGGAGCTCGGGTTTTACAATCGCATGTCCATCACTTTGGATGCAATATGGGGGTCACCGGTGTTTTGTTGTTGGCGGAGTCGCACATCAGTATTCACACATGGCCTGAGCATGGGTATGGTGCACTGGATATTTTTATGTGTGGTCAAATTGATTTACAGGCAGCCTTAGTGCCATTAGAAGCGTATTTTCAGCCGCAACACTCTCATTGGCAAATCTTAGAGCGGGGCATACAAAAAGCATAAAAAAAGACACCGTTGGGCGTCTTTTTTTATGCATCAATTCAAATAAACTACAAACCAAGTTCATTCCAAATGCTGTCAATTTTGGCGGTTACGGCCTCGTCTTTTTGAATCACACGGCCCCATTCTCGGTTGGTTTCACCAGGCCATTTATTGGTGGCATCCAATCCCATTTTACCACCCAAACCACTCACGGGACTGGCAAAGTCCAGATAATCAATGGGTGTATGCTCAACCAAGGTGGTATCGCGCACAGGATCCATGCGCGTGGTGATTGCCCAGATCACTTCTTTCCAATCACGAATATCAATGTCTTCATCCACCACAATAATAAATTTGGTGTACATGAATTGGCGTAAAAAACTCCAACAACCCATCATGACGCGCTTGGCATGCCCTGCATATTGCTTCTTGATGCTGACAATGGCCATGCGATA
>JASLBZ010000161.1 GCA_030146285.1 Neisseriaceae bacterium
TTCTTTCGCAGTACGTTCACCCAAGGCCAACATAGCAGCGGCCATTGCACCCACACGGTCTTCGTCAACATCTTGCGGCAACATTGCAGCCATGGTCAAACCATCAGCAGAAATGATTGCAGATGCTTCGATATCTGCAGATGAACCCATTAAGTCACTCAAAATTGACTTGAGCATTTGTTCACGCATGTAAACTCTCCATTACTTCCAAATTATAAAATCTAAAAACTATGCACCATAGCGACGGTATAAAATTTCTACGAATTCAACAAATGCCTCATTTTGCAACTGCGGCTTACCACCAATAACCAAAACAAACTTGTACTCACCAAAGTAAAGCGGGTAAAAGGCCAAATGACTTTGTCCCGAAGGATCACAAATCGACCATGCATTCTGGTGAATATTCAAGTTATTACTGATTAATAGCGCATGTTGCTCAGATAGGCGAATCATCTCACCGGCTAAGGCACCTACTTCCTCAGCAGATTCATGATGAAAGCCAGCTGCTGCAATATACAAACCTGCATCATTGGCTAGTAATGCACGACCTGTGTCTGACATTTTTTCCATCAGTTCAGGCAAACGATTCTCAAGATTGACTTTCTGTATGGTCTCTGCAGAAGCAGAGCCATAAATAAATTCCAATCGTTGTAATCGGTATAATAAATTTAAAGCGGTTGCATCATCATCAACATTTGCCAATTCCTTTAGCAAAGGTAAAGACAATGTTTTATTAACGCCTTGTTTTAACAAGTTACAAAGAAAAATTCGACTCGGGTTCACTTCCTCACCAGAGACAGCATAATATGCCCCCGAGGACGTTATCCGAGGATAAAGCATTTCTTGTAAAGTCAGATTGTTATCTTCCATGTACTCATGCCTCTAAGCCTGGGTCTATTGAAAACAATAAAGCCATCACTAGGTTTTTAACATCCGCAGGTTGACGAGCATCAACTTCAAATACAGGAATATTCATGTTTTTCTTTAATAAATGATTTTGGTAATCACTTAATGACAGACCACCTTCCATGTCCATCTTCGTCACACCAACCACAACAGGTGCAACTTCAAGTAAGTCTTTAAATGCATCTAAAAAGAAATCCATATCTTGCAATGGTGCATGGCGTTGATTATCTAACATCAGAATCAAACCCATACCACCCATGCTCAGAATATCCCACATAAAGTCAAAACGCTCTTGTCCTGGGGTACCATATAGATGAACTTTAGTAACATCATCTAAACGAATCACACCATAATCCATTGCTACAGTAGTGTGTCCTTTGCGAACCAAAGTCATATCCGATGCTTGCGCATCTGTTGTAATCGGTGGGTCATCACTGATTGATGCAATCGCAGTCGTCTTGCCTACGCCCACAGGCCCTGTAAAAATAATCTTGCTTTCTTCAATCATGAATTCGCCTTAATTACTCGTTAATTTTTTCAATAGCCGTTTCAAGATGCTGCCATGATTTTTGGCTGCTTTTTTGGCCATGATTTGGGCAGCAGATTCTGCCGCTGCATCGTCTTCAGAAGTCACCATCACCGTATTTTTACTGATACTTTGAGTGGTGTTTTGTTCTTCTGGTTTGAGTAGACCAATGCAGTAACTGGCAGTAACAAATGTCAAAATATCATTTAAATCAACCCGTAAAATCTTATACAACACATTGACACTTGCTGGTGCTTTTACCAAAAAAGCAGCTAGGCGCATTGCATTTGGAATATAGGCCAAGCGAGTAATATTTGGCCAGCGTTGCAAATGCAATAAGGTACTTGGCATGATATTTTTAATCAAACGACCTTGGGTCGTCCAAATACTAAATTGCCAAATACATGCAGAAAAACCTTCTGTTGCATGTTCTTTCCATTCTGGATTATTGGCAATATAGCGAACTTCAATTTCAGGCTTATCAAGCTTACAAATACTTTCAATATCCTGCGGCGGCATAGCCAACAGAATTTTTTCTACATCAGGAAACACCATCAAAACAGGTTTACCTTCAAAAAGTAAAGCTGTCGTCTGCTGCTCTTGACAGGCTGCCATTAATTTGCCTAACAAGCATTGCTTTGGGTCAAAAAAGAAAATCTTAACGTCTTCTTTTTTCTCAAAAACCCGCTCCACAATTTCTTCTTCACCATCCTCTGCAAAGTAAGCTGACTGTCGGTTTTTCAATGCTTCATGTGCCTGAATATCAGCTTCAGTTGGCTTGTGTGTGACTTCGTTGCTCATCGCGGCAATGAGCACAGGGAAAAGCGTTTCAACTTTAATCGGCTTAGGCAGGTACGCAGCTTCAACAATCGGTGCACTCAAAGAACACAACACCTTTGCTGCATCAGGATATTGTTCATGGCATTTTTTCCATAAGTCTTCACTGCCAACTGTATCTGTATCAACAATCACCAATCGAGGCGTATCAGTTTCACAAATCTCATAATCTGCGCCATGGTACATCTTGAATGCCATTTTAAAAATAGCTGCTTTTTTATCATCCATACCCATCAGCACGACGGATACTTGTGGAACGGTAATTGGGGTCATGATGTCACCTTTTTCGACGCACTTAGTTGAGTTAAACGGCTCAGACGAAGCAATACTTCTTCAGGCATCTCATCACCTGAGCGACGTAGCTTGCTTGAGAACTCATCAAAGCGCTTCCATGCTTCAGC
>JASLBZ010000180.1 GCA_030146285.1 Neisseriaceae bacterium
AGAATACGAAAGCTCGTTAAAGTTTGATTATGTGATTGTGGATTGTGACAGCAATGAGAAACTGACCAAGGCCAGCACCATGCAAGTGGCTGTGGCAATCCACAATGGTGAAATGCAATTCCAAACCCCAGACTCTTGGCAACAAGCAGTTGCAAAGGCATTTGAATTGGGCATGAAGTCAGAGGACGCAATATGTTAAAGAAAATAGGGTTGATGTGTTTGGCTTGTTTGTTGAGCACCGTTGCGATGGCATTTGATTTGAATGAATTGCAACAACAACTGCAAGCACCAAATAACATCAAAGGCAGCTTTACGCAGCAACGATTCTTAAAAAATCTCAGTAAGCCGATTCATTCACAAGGGCAGTTTGTATTGATTCCCAATAGTGGCATGTTGTGGCAAATGCAAAAACCTTTTGTAGACAGTATGCGTGTCAATAAAAAAGGGGTTCAGGTATTGAATGCGCAAAAGAAATGGGTGTCATTGCCTGCGCCTGGTGGTGCCCAAAAAAACCAAGTGAAATTGTTTTTGGATTTGCTAGGTGGGCAGACCAGTGGTTTGCAACAACAGTTTCAATTGAATCTTAGCGGTTCAGCACAACAATGGCAATTGCAATTGCTGCCAAAGACGGCTTTGATGAAACAAATTTTTACCAAGATTGATATTGCCGGAGGCAATGTGGTGCAGAAAATCAATTTATATGAAAAACAAGGTGATCGTACCGAAATTTCATTGAGCAACAGCAATGTGAATGTGAATTTAAATGCCTTTGAAAAAACAGCCCTTTTACCGTAAGCGCATTTTTGCCTATTTGTACTTGTTGCTGATTGTTGCCGCGGGATTGTTTTTAGGTTCAATCTGGAGTCAGCAAAAACGCTTTGAAACAGACTTAAACAGTCTGTTACCTGCCCAGTCACAATTGTCAGTGGCACAACAGCAAGCTGAGGCTCGCATGAGCCAACGCATGAATCGTGACATGGTCATTGTGTTAGGCAGCGAATCGGCAAAACAGGCAGAAGCAGCAGCGATGGCTGTGGAAAATTTGTGGCGACAAAGCGGCTTGTTCCAAACTGTCACAGGCAATATTGAGCCTGATGTTACCCAAGTACAAGCACAAATTCAGCCATTGCAATTGGCCAGTGTGCCATCATCGGTTTGGCAAAAAATCCAAAGGCATCCTGAAGCAGCTTTTGCCAAGCAAGCCATGGCACTGGTCAACCCTTTCGCACAAACCAGTGTATTGCCTATCGAGCAAGATTGGTTGGGTTTAAGTGGCTCTATTGTCGCGAATGCTCAGCAAGACAGACCTGTTTTTTGGAATGCGCAAACGGGTTGGTTAACAATAGAACAAGAAAACAAAACTTGGATTGTGCTTCGAGCAAGGCTGCCAGAGCAGGCAGGTTTGATTAACGTGCCTGATGGCTTGCTTAGTTTGATTCAAAATACACAGAATATGGCCAAGCAACAGAATGTGGAAGTACTGATGGCAGGAGGAGCCATTTTTGCTGCTGAAAACAAAGCCATAGGGGAACAAGAAAGCCGTTACATGAGCGGTATTGGCTTAGTATTAACATTTGTATTGTTGTTGCTGGTGTTTCGCAGTAGTCGAATTTTATGGTTATTGTTGCCGTTGAGTACGGGTGTCATCTTGGGTTTGATGGGGACAATCTTGGTCTTCGGTCATGTCCACATGATTACTTTGGTTATTGGAACCAGTTTGGTGGGGGTGTTATTGGATTTTCCATTGCATTGGCTGTGCAGTGGATTGGTGCAGCCAAGATGGCAGCGCTGGCAAGCTTTGCATGTGGCAAGCAAAGCCTTTGTCTTAAGTTTGGTCATTACTTTGGTGGGGTATTTGGTTTTATTGGTTACACCATTGCCCATATTGCAGCAAACTGCCGTATTTTCATCACTGGCTTTGGTGGGTTCATTTTTAGCAACGTTATTGTGGTTGCCCCATGTGACACGAAAATGGACGCTGCAAGCCATTCCATGGTTGTCTGCAATGCTGTTGCGTTTGAATGGTGTTGCGATGCGTGTGCACGAGGCATTATTGCGTCACTCTTGGCTTATGGTGATTTTATTCATGGTGATGTTGGTGGGTGTGGCCAAGGTCAACACCCAAGATGACATGCGCCAATGGGTGAACTTGTCTCCTGTTTGGCTTGAACAAGCAGCCAAAATTGGACAGCTCACTCAGATGCAGGCAACAGGGCAGTATTTTTTAGTGCTGGCCAATACCGATGATGAGTTACTCATGAAAGAACAAGCGCTTACCCAGCAGTTAGATGTTTTGGTGCAAAAACAAGTTTTGGGACAGTTTCAAGCATTAAGCCAATGGGTGAGCAGCAAAGCCATCCAAAAACAAAGGCAACAAGATGTCTTGGTATTGGCAATGCAGCCGAATAGCTGGGAAAGTTTACAAGCTGCGGGTGTGGATGACGACAGTATCAAAACGTATTTGCAGAATCTATCAAAGTTGCCCGCCGTATCGATTGAGGACAGCTTGCGCAGTGACATGGCAGGACAATGGCAGGATTTGTATTTGGGTGATGTCATCACCAAAGAGGGCGTTCAAAAAGCATCGATTGTAAGTTTGTCGAATCTGCAGGATGTGGCTAGCGTATCAGCATTAAGGCAGCCTGACAATGGCATTGTATTCGTTGATCAACGCCGTGATTTGAATCAGTTGTTTGTGCACACCAGAAACATTGCTATCACTTTGAAGCTGGCCTCGTATTTGGCTGCCATTGTTTTATTGGCATGGGTTTTTGGTGTCAGAAAAGGTTTGTTGCTATTGGCTGTGCCATTGTTAGCCTCGTTGATGAGCGTCGCCGTATTTGGCTATGTTGGCTGGAGCTTGTCATTGTTTGCTATTTTTGGTTTGTTTTTGGTTACGGCCATTGGCATGGATTATGCTATTTATGTTTCTATGCAAAAAATTGCACTGAGTGAACGCTTGGCTGGTATGTTATTGGCGGCGATGACCACCATGATTTCGTTTGCAATTTTAGGGTTTAGTGCAACACCAGCCATCGCGGCATTTGGACGTAGTGTGGCGCTAGGCGTGTTTTTTAGTGTGGTATTGGCATTGGTATTTTTACCAAATCAAAACAAGATAAAGTGATGAAATAATGAATCAAAATTATGATGTTGTTATCGTTGGAGCAGGTCCATCAGGTGCGATTGCCAGTGCATTGCTAAACCAAAAAGGTTATCGGGTTTGTGTCATTGAAAAACAAATTTTCCCACGCTTTGTCATTGGTGAGAGTTTATTGCCGCATTGTATGGAAATGATTACAGAAGCTGGCATGCTTGATGCGGTAAATTCTGGATTGGATGATGGTTTTCAATACAAAAATGGTGCAGCATTTACTTGGGGAAATCGCTACACGACTTTTGATTTTGAAGACAAATTTACACCAGGCCCTGGCACTACAATGCAGGTTCAACGAGCCAAATTTGATAATATTTTGATTACCGAAGCACAAAAGCAAGGTGTTGAAGTGCGTTTTGAACATACGGTTACTGGCATTGCTTTTGAAAAAGAACACGCTCTTTTATCCATCGTTAATGCTCAAAACATACCCGAGCAAATTCAAGCTAAATTTGTATTGGATGCCAGTGGTTACGGCCGAGTTCTAGCAAGGTTGTTGGCATTAGAAGAACCATCGGACTTACCTGAGCGCATGGCTTATTTTACCCACATAGATGACAATATCACCGATGCTGATTTTGATCGCAATAAAATCTTAATCAGCACACATCCTGAATACCGTGATGTGTGGTTGTGGTTCATTCCATTTAGTAACAACCGAGCTTCTATTGGTGTGGTGGGTTTGCCTGAGCGTTTGCATGGTCGAGGTGTTGAAGGTGCGGAAGAAATTCTGCGTCAATTCACCAGTGAAGTTCCCATGTTGAACAAAATTTTGGTCAATGCCAATTGGCATAACGAAGTACCTTTCAGAACGTTAAGAAATTACTCAGCCAATGTTAAGAGTTTGTTTGGTGAGCGTTTTGCCTTGCTTGGTAATGCATCTGAATTTTTGGATCCAGTTTTTTCATCGGGCGTGACCATTGCGATGCACTCGGCTAAGTTGGCTGCCGATTTGCTGGATTTACAATTTAAAGGCGAAGCTGTCAATTGGCAAAGCGATTATGCTGATAAGCTGATGGTGGGAGTCAATACATTTAGAACCTATGTGAATGGTTGGTACAACACTGAGTTTCAAGATGTCATTTACAGTGATTCGATTAATGAAGATATTCGACGCATGATTAGCTCGATTCTAGCTGGATATGCTTGGGATACTGACAATCCATTTGTTGCTAAATCTGATCGTCGATTATCGGTATTGGCACAGTTGTGTGGGCAGGCAAGCATATGTTAATGCGCTGTTTGGTGGTTATGCTAACGATGATGGGTTTGGCTGCATGCCAATCTGTACCGAATGTGGGGGAGATTCCCAATACCAATATGACGCAGGCCATGAGCTTTCAAATCACAGAATTAAGAGGAGATGAAGCCATTCAAAACAGTTTGTTAATTATTGAGCCCCCGCTAAACAATGAGTGGCGCTGGGTACAAGTGGATGCATTGGGTGCTCCGATTGCACGGAAAATTTTAAAAAATGGCTCTTGGCATACTGATGGTTTTTTGCCACCGAATGCCAAAGCCAATCAATTATTCAGTGCGGTGTATGCTTATTTATTGCAAAAAAACCGTTGGCAAGAGCAGCAAAGTTGGCAAGAACAAGTGACGATAGAACTCATGGATGAACAGGATGTTCAGGTGGCTAAATTGGGTTTTGAGCAGCAGAAATGGTTGATTCGGGAGTTGCCTAATGAGTAACGTGGTGTATTTGAGCCGACCAGCACTAGTGAGTGCTCTGGGGGCTGGCATTGCCGAACATATGAATGCTTTATTGGGCGATAAAGAAAACTATTTGAGTGTTCGAACAGATTTGGTGGATGGGCAAAGTTTCGAGTTTGGTGCAGTAAATGAAACCTTGCGAGAGTTTCCCAATACTTTAGACGCTGGTTTTAAAAGCAGAAATAACCAATTGTTGTGGCATGCTTTATCGCAAATTGAAACGGACATTCAACATACAATTGAACGCTATGGACAAGAACGCATTGCTGTTGTGATGGGAACGTCTACCACTGGTGGTGATGAGAACGAGGTTGCTTTTTTACAGCATGCGAAAACAGGTTCTTGGCAGGGAAGTGATTTTTCTCAAGCGAAACAATTGATGTCATCGCCAGCGGATTTTATTGCCCATGTGTATGGCTTAAAAAATATGGTTTATGGTATCTCAACTGCGTGTACATCGGGGGCTCGTGCGCTGATTAGTGCGGCGCGGCTACTGAATTTGGGTTTGTGTGATGCCGTGATTTGTGGTGGTGTGGATACCTTGTCTCGATTGAGTGCAAATGGCTTTAATGCACTAGAAGTCTTGAGCAATAAACAATGCCAACCATTTACTCAAAATCGCAACGGCATTAATATTGGTGAAGCTGCTGCGGTATTCATTGCCACTCGTGAGAATACCAGTAATATGGCTTTGCTTGGTTATGGTGCTAGCAGTGATGCTTATCACATGTCCAGTCCACATCCAAAGGGTGATGGTGCGAAGTTGGCCATTACCAAAGCATTACAACATGCCCATGTGACGGCAAACGAGATTGCATGGGTGAATTTACATGGAACCGGTACAAAGCAAAATGATGCCATGGAAGCAACTGCCATTGCTGACGTTTTGGGGCAGGATGTTTCTTGTGCATCTAGCAAGGCGCTAACCGGGCATACATTGGGTGCCGCTGGAGCATTGGAAGCGGCTTTTTTGTGGATGGTGATGAATCCTCAGAGCAATTGCAAACAGCTTTTGCCCAAACACAGGGCAATGACTGGTTTGGATACACAGTTAGCACCAATTCATTTAACGCAACAAAATGAAAAAATTCAGGGTGGACGAAAAATTTGCGGTCTCAGTACCTCATTTGCTTTTGGTGGCAACAATACTGCATTGATTATAGGAAGACATGATGCAAACACCCATATTTGATGTTGCAAAATTAATGCCGCATAGTGGCAATATGATGTTATTGGATACCATTTTATCTTATAGCGAAGATTGTTTGAGTGCTTCTATTTTGGTCTCAGAGCAGCATGTTTTTGTTGAAAACAAAACTTTGGCCTCATGGACTGCTTTGGAATTCATGGCACAAGCTGTAGCTGCATGGTCAGGTTGTTGTGGGCAAGACAATGATGAAGCTGTTCGGTTGGGGTTTTTATTGGGCACACGCAAACTGGCATTGTATTTTGATGCTTTGTCTGTGCCTTGTCGTTTACAAGCCAAAATCCAAGCTTCACTGCAAGATGACAATGGCTTTGGTGTATTTGATGGTGAGTTGTGGTTGTGTGACGAAAGTGATGAGCCAACCCAGCTTTTAGCACAGGCTGCTTTGAATGTGTTTAGCCCAAAAGAAGCAGTAGAACAAATG